>NZ_SOKV02000091.1:0-4459 GCF_004407025.1 Paracoccus sp. DMF | reverse complement strand
CTTGGAGCCGATCAAGCCGCGATGCCGGGGCGCCGTTTCGTGGCGCGCGTCGGGGCCGCGCTCAGCGTCGTCCCACGGCATGCGCGGCAGGTTGACGCGCGGGGCGGTCTGCGACGAGGACGAGGCCATGTGCCGCTCGTAGACCACGGCGGTAACGTCCTTGGCCGGCCTCTCGACGCGGGCGACCGGCGGCGCGGCAAACAGAGTGTGGTATTGGTTGCGGATCGTGTCGCGCGACAGGCCCAGGGCAGCAGCGATGGCGGCTGGGCCGTGATGCGCGTTGGCGGCGACCCATTCGCGGCGCGCGATTGTCCGGGCAGTGATGTCGTCGCGATTGCCGACCAGGCGGCCGCGAACGGCGGCGGGGGCGGTGAGATTGGTCATGCGCGGCCTGCCAGCTTGCGAAGATTGGCCATGTGCTTTTCCTTGTCGGATTGCTGGGGAATGGATGATGGCTTTGGAGACGGCCGAGACTTCGCCGCGGCGTAATCGGCCATGTGGCCAGAGAAGAACCGCAGCGTGGACGGCGCCGAGCCGCGGCGCTTGGCCCCGTGCTTGACCACCTCGAGTATTTCCGCCTCGGTCAGGCTGAGATCGGATTGCCATTTTCTGACCTCGGCCATGTCGGCCGGGTCGCCAATCGCTGAGACGCGGCCTGTCTGCGGGTTGATCCCGGAGCGATGAGCGCCGGCAGCCTCGATCAGTTGCTCTCGAAATGTCGGATTGTCCCGCTCGCGCGCTGCTGCTGACGGTTCCTTGATGGTTACTGATGGTTCGGGGGCATCTGGTGCGGGGTTTGGCGTCGTCAAATGCGGGGTTTGAATGTCGTCAGAAACGGTGTTTGAGATACGGGGTTTCTCATACGGGGTTTCAGATGCGGGGTTTGCGCTGACAAAATAGATGTTCGGGCGCCCCTTCCCGCCACCGGGAACGATCTCGATGTAGCCTTGGGCTTGCAGCTTTTTGACGTTCGATTGAACTGCCCGCTCGGTGAGCCCCGTCCGCTGGCACAGCCGCTGAATTGACGGGTAGCATCGCCCCGTGTCGTCGGCATGATCCGCCAAGGCCAGCATAATGAGCCGCTCTGTCGGTCCTAGGGTTTCGCTGTCGAACACAGCGGACATGATCTTGATGCTCATTTACTCGCTCCACACCCGGTTCATCGCCAGCGCGCAGCGGCAATGAGCCGTGCCGATATCGCCCATGCGCTGCTTGGCCACGATGATTTCAAGAGCACCCCTGTGCCGGTCCATGGCTGCCTGCCACAGATCCAGCTCTTCCATATCGTCGCCGTCCGGACGCTTGCGCTCGAGGTAGTATTCTTCCCGGTAGCAAAAGAGCACGTTGTCGGCGTCCTGCTCGAGCTGGCCGCTTTCCCTGAGGTCGCTCATCATCGGCCGCTTGTCGTCGCGGCGCTCGAGGTCGCGCGAGAGCTGAGATAGGGCGATCACCGGCAGATCCAGCGACACAGCAAGCGCCTTGAGCGCGATGCTGATGTTCGTGATCTGCTCATAGCGGCTCTTGCCCTCTGCGCGCAGCAATTGGGCATAGTCCACGATCAGCAGGCGAAGGTTGCCCGCTCGGGCGATCTGTCGCGTTCCGGAAACCAGCGATCCGACGTCGGAATAGTGCCGCGGCAGGAAGGTGATCGGCAGCTTGGCGAGATACTGCGCTTCGGTGACGACCGTGCGCATCTGCGCCTCGGTCATCTCTCCCTTGCGCATGGAGGTATAGGGGACCGCGTTGCCGGCCTCGCTGGTCGCTTCGGACAGCGCGCGCATTGCAAGGCTTTCCGGGGTCATCTCGAGCGACGCGATTGCAACGCCGTGGCCCTCTCGCGCCGCGTTTAGCGCCAGGGTCAATGCAACCGCGGTCTTGCCCATCGAAGGGCGCCCGCCGAGCAGGGTCATCTCTCCGGGAAAGAATCCTGGAACAATGCTGTCAAGCGCCGGTATACCAGACTTCACAGCGCCATTGTCCTCGCCGTGATAGGCAGAGGTCGCCACCTGCATGGCCTGGGCCACAGCCTTCATCATGGAAACCGGGCCGCGGTCGCCCGCGGTCGCCTCGGAAGCGATCAGAGCGCCCTCGAGCTTTGCCGCGATGGTCTGCGCATCATCGTCCCCCTTGACGAGAGCGTTCTGAGCCTCGGAAATAGCACCGTGCAGGTGACGCTTGCGGGCAAGCTCTGCCAGTGTCTTTAGGTAGTCGCCCAGCATGTGGGGGCTGATGGACGCGCCTGCCAAGCGGACAAGGTAGCGCGAACCGCCGAGATCATTCAGACCCTGTTCGGCCTGCATGGTGATTCCGACCGTCACCACATCGGCCTTCATGCCGCCGCGGGCCTTGCTCGAGATCACATCGAAGATACGGGCATGCACAGGGTCGAAGAACAGACCGGCACCGCCGGCGGTGTCCACCTTAGCGGCCTGATCGCTGTTCAGAAGCAGCGCGCCGAGAACCTGCTGTTCGGCCTCGACGGAATAGAGCGCCGCGGCGTCCGGGCGGATCTGCGTGACAGCAGTCATTCCGCAGCCTCTTTCGGCAACTGCTGCTCGACCAGCTTGCGGGCCAGTTCCCCGATGCTCTGCCAGCCTTCTTTTCGCTCGCTCATGCGACCTCCGCATTGATGATGATCGCGCCGTCGCGGCAACGCTCACCGCGGCGCGGGGCTTGCAGGCGGAAACGGCGGTCGTTGATTTTCAGAACATCGGCCAGGGCATCGAAGGCGCCCTTCTGGGCCGAGATGACATTGTCGTCGTCGGGGATGCTGCCGCGGGTGGGCGGGCAGATGGTGACGGTAACGGCAACTTCCGCGCCGTCAGGGATTGAGACGAGGTGCCAGCGCGCCGCTCGAGCAAGCGCATCGGCCGCGGCCTTCTGCGCCTTGACCTTCCGGTAACGCTTCGACCAGTGCAGCCGGGCGTTGGCGGAAAGCTCGCTGGTCTTAGCCCATGGCAACTTGATCTGCGGGAGGATCATAACCCTAGCCCTTCCTGTCGAGGATCTGATGCAGGCGCAGATACGCCTCCACCGCCTCGGGCTTTCGGTTGCATGTCCTGACGGCGCGGGCGGTCAGGTCCGGTGTGGTATTTGTCCCGCCAGCGGGCTTCGGCCCATTCGCGATGGGCTGGGCAGGCGAGAAGCGGGCGCTTAGGGCGCTCATGGCCCGGCGGAGCGGTCCAGCCGCGTGTGGACCATGCGCCGCAGCCTGGGTGGTCGCATCGCATGGCATCACACCGCCCCCATCATCGCCAGCAGCAAGAGAGCGAGGGCGAAACAGCAGGCGAGGTATCCGAGGATGAAGATCATGCCGACGCCCTCCCCTTAGAGGCAGGTTTGCCGGGGCGGGGTTGACGTGCGGGGAAGGCGTGACCAGCTATTGCCATATGGCACGCGCAAAAATCGTTCAGACCACTCACGTTTTCACCCCTTCAACAGGATGCTCGCGCATGTGCGCTTCTATTTTTTCAATGTCGGCATCGAGGGACGCAGCCTTGCGTTTCAACCGATCAAACAGGCGGGGATTGTTGGTCGCCCGACGAACTACGGTCTCAGGCTGGATGCCTGCCGCGCTGGCGTATGCCTCGATGCGGGAGATGACGTCATGTATCTGATGCATGCCGCCGATAGTGCCAAAAGGCACCGAACTATGCAAGTGCCAATTGACCTGTGGCGGCAGGTGCCAAATGGCGCTCTAATCCGCGCCATGAGTAGCCCCATCTCCCGCGCAGCCTTCCGAGACGCCCTAGAATGGCACATCAAGAGAACTGGGATTTCGCCGGCTCAGATCTGTGCAGAAAGCGGCGTAACTTCTGACGTAATCAAGAAGCTGCGTTCGCCGTCTCGAACCAACAACTCGACGGGCGTGGAGAATGCTATCCCTATAGCTGCTGTCTTCGGCATGACTGTTGAGAAGTTCCTTCGGATGGAGGAACCGGACAGTGAATCACGGCTTAAGGCTCTTTCCGATCTGCTGCTGCCTGAGGAAGAGAGGCTTCTTGAAGCCCAGGTTCTGGGGATAATCCAGGCGCGCGGGCGGAAATCATCGCCTCAGCAAGATTAACTATTTGTTTTTGCTCGCTTGGAGTGAGCGATCGGAACGCTGCCCAGAACTGATCTGTAAGAATTCCCGCCATTACCTTCCTCGCCAACCAGAACGAACCGTGAACGCCAGACTAGGCAGGAACCCGCCATCCGGTCAATTAGGCAAAGGTGCCGCGCAGGTTGTAACGCGGCTTGTGCTTTGCTTTAGCTAGGGAAATTCAAGATGCCCGACCCCGACCCCGACCCCACCACAGAGGACGCCGAGCAGATCGCCATCGCTGCCCGCGTGGTGCTGGGGCTGGTGCGGTCCATGGTCGAGAACCCGGGGTCGGTGGAGATGAAGGCCATGCCCTTCCTGCTGCTGGAGGCAGCCGAAGAACGGCACCGCCAGGGCGATTTCGGCGCCGAGCGG
>NZ_SOKV02000090.1:0-4898 GCF_004407025.1 Paracoccus sp. DMF | reverse complement strand
CCATCTCGACGAGGCCGAACGCCGGGCCTACCGCATCGCCGACAACAAGCTGACCGAGCTGGGCGAATGGGACGAGACCATGCTTCGCGACGAGATCGCCGGGCTGCTGGCCGAGGATTTCGACCTGTCGCTGCTGGGCATCACCGACGAGGATCTGGACGCCCTGCTGCGCGATCCCGAGGCGATGGGCGGCGATGGCGCGGTCGAGGGCGAGGATGACATTCCCGAACCGCCGGTCACGCCGGTATCGGTTGCGGGCGACCTCTGGCAGCTGGGCGCGCACCGGCTGATCTGCGGCGACAGCACCTCCGCCGACGTGGTCGGGCGGCTTCTGGGCGATGTGAAGCCGCTCTTGATGGTCACCGATCCGCCATATGGCGTCGAATACGACCCGTCCTGGCGCAACCAGGCGGGGGCGACCAAAACCCGCCGCACCGGGAAGGTGCTGAACGACGACCGCGCCGACTGGCGCGAAGCGTGGGCGCTGTTCCCCGGCGATGTTGCCTATGTCTGGCACGGTGCGTTGCATGCGGCGACCGTGGCCGACAGCCTGACGGCTGCTGGTTTCGCTGTGCGGTCGCAGATCATCTGGGCCAAGGATCGGCTGGTTCTCAGCCGCGGCGACTACCACTGGCAGCACGAGCCGTGCTGGTATGCGGTGCGAGCGAAGGGCAAGGGCCACTGGGCTGGGGATCGCAAGCAAACCACCCTGTGGCAGATCGCCAACCGCGATCAGGATGCCGCCACCGTGCATGGCACGCAGAAGCCGGTCGAATGCATGCGCCGCCCGATCCTGAACAATTCCAGCCCCGGTCAGGCGGTGTTTGAACCCTTCATGGGCTCCGGCACCACGCTGATCGCGGCGGAAACCACCGGCCGGCTTTGTTTCGGTATCGAATTGAACCCGGCCTATGTCGATGTCGCCGTCGAACGCTGGCAGCAATTCACCGGCGATGAAGCCGTGCTGGCAGAGACCGGCGAGAGCTTCGCCAGCCTGAAAGCGAAAAGGCTCGCGGCATGAACGCGCCGCTGCTGCCGGGCCGGATTGAGCATTGGTCCCTCGCCCGACTGAAGCCCTACGCCCGCAACGCCAAGACCCATGACGCCGATCAGGTCGCCAGGATCGCCGCCAGCATGGCCGAGTTCGGCTGGACCGTGCCGGTGCTGGTTGCCGCCGACGGCGAGCTGATCGCCGGCCATGGCCGCGTCCTGGCTGCCGTGCAACTGGGGCTGGCCAAAGCCCCGGTGATCGTGCTGGGTCATCTGACCGAAGCCCAGCGCCGCGCCTATCGCATCGCCGACAACAAGCTCACCGAATTGGGCGGCTGGGACGAGGCGCTGCTGCTCGAGGAACTGCGCGGGCTGTTGGCTGACGACTTCGACCTCGGCCTGATCGGCATTCCCGAAGACGAGCTCGACACCCTGCTGCACGATGCCAACGGTGATGACCGCGCGCCCATCGATGACGACACCGCCGATGCCATCCCCGAGGCCCCCACTGAGCCGATCACCCGACCGGGCGACATCTGGGCGCTGGGCGCGCATCGCCTGTGCTGCGGTGATGCCACCGATCCGGCAGCGGTAGCCCGGCTGATGGGTGAGGCCGAGGCGACCCTGATGTTCACCTCGCCGCCCTATGCCCAGCAGCGTGACTACGGCGCGGCCAAGGAAAAACTCGGCGATTGGGATGCGCTGATGCAAGGCGTCTTCGCCGCGGCCCCGGTGACCGAGGACGCGCAGCTGCTGGTCAACCTCGGCCTCGTCCATCGCGATTGCGAATGGCAGCCCTATTGGGAAGGATGGGTGGACTGGATGCGCAAATCAGGCTGGCGACGGTTCGGCTGGTATGTGTGGGATCAGGGGCCCGGCCTGCCGGGCGACTGGCAGGGGCGTCTCGCGCCCTCGCACGAGTTCATCTTCCACTTCAACCGCGCCCCGCGCAAACCGCACAAGACCGTCCCGTCCAAACACGCAGGCGAGACCTTGGGCGGCGGCGGGCTGCGCGGCGCCGACGGCACTGTCCAGGCCAAGACCGGCAGCGGCAATGCGATCCAGAGTCACCGCATCCCCGACTCCGTCTTCCGCATCATGCGCCACAAGGGCGGGCTGGGGGCGGCTGGTTCGCATCCGGCGGTGTTCCCGGTTGCGCTGGTCGAGGCGGTGCTGACGGCGTTTTCCGATCCCGGCGATCTGGCCTATGAGCCGTTCTGCGGTTCCGGCACCCAGCTGGTCGCGGCCGAACGCGCCGGGCGACGCTGTTTCGCGATGGAACTGGACCCGGCCTATTGCGACGTCGCCGTGCGACGCTGGGAGATGGCCACCGGGAAGAAGGCCGCTGTTCTTTAAGTCAGTTGAGCCGGTACACCTGTCCTCTGCCCTCCTCCTTGGCGGAGGTCACCGCCAACCCGAGCCGCTTTTTCAATACGCCCGAGATCACCCCACGCGCGGAGTGGCCCATCCAGCCCGTGGCCGCGACAATCTCGGCGATGGAGGCCCCTTCGGGCCGCTGCAGCATCGCGATCAGCATTGCCTGTTTTGTCCCGGCACGCTGCGTCGGCTGTTTCAGTGCCGGCGGGTTGGCGGGATCTTCCCGGATGGCGGCCATCGCCTCGTCCGCGACCGGCTCGATCCCGATGGCCAGCAGTCCCGCGTCGGTGACGACCAGCGTGGTGCCATGACCATCGCCGGTTTCGCGCCAGAGCGGCTCGCCGCGCCGGAGGTTGGCATCGACCTCCTGCAGCCAGCCGTGGCCGATCATCCTCGTGACGGCCATCTTGGCCGCCGCCCCGGCCAGCCCCTTGGGCAACGGCAGGGCGATGTTGTCCGGGCGCTGGGCCCCGGCGCTGAGGATGATGGTCTGGGTTTCGGTGAGTTTCGTCATGGAGGGTTCCTGTTACTGATCGTGCGCGGCAAGGAAGGCGGTGATGCGCGACAGCAGGTCGTTGTTCCCATCCGCATCGGCCCCAAGGATCACGTCGCCATCGTCGTCGCATTCCAGATCGGCGATCTCGCGCAGCAGGGCGATGGCATCATCGCAGGCGGCGAGGCGCTCGGCCTCCCATGCGGCGGTGATGGCGTCCTGTTCGATCTGGTGGCGCTGGGCGGGGTCAAGCAGCATGTTCGCCCTCCTTGAAGGCGCTGTCGGTGATCCGGCGCAGCAGGCTGGCGTAATGTTCCAGTGTGCCGACATCGCCCCAATGGATCTCGTCGGGGTGGGCCTCGAAATGATCGGCGCTGAGGGCCTGCAGCCGGGCCAGCATGCTGTCGATCTCGATCTTTTTCGCAAGGAAGGCGTCGAGGGCTGCTGAATTATCGGTGGCGCGGCGGGTGCTCATCGGGTTGCCTCAGATCAGCTGGAGATCGGCCAGCACGGCGCTGGCGGCGGCCAGCTGCGCGGTCGGCAGTTCGATCTTCAGGTGCGAGATCACGTCCGAGGCGTCGGCCTTGATGCCGCGCTTGTGCAGTTCCGCCTTGATCGCCTCGGCGTTGGCGTCCTTGCGGCTGGGATCGAAGCGCGCCGGCAGGGCGGCGTAGTCGAGGCGGATGGTGGTGATGGCCATGGTCATGAATCGGCTCCGGGGGTTGAAATGCATCGTTTACGTACCATTGGAATCGCTCTTGCGCAGAGTGTAATCAACCGAAATAGCCCACCATTTCCATTTATTTTCAATGTATTGCTGATTGCCGAGCCAACATGAAGGGGATGAGCGAGCGCGAGTATTCCGCCCATTCCGGTCTCTCGCGCGGGGCGATCCAGAAGGCGCGCAGAGCCAGTCGGCTGGTGGTGTACGACGATGGCTCGATCAATGCGGCGGCATCCGATGTGCGGCGGGCGGAGATGACCGATCCGGACCAGCAGCGGCGCAGCACGGGTGGCGATACCGGGTTTTCCGGCCCGGCCGACAGCTCGTCCTATCTGAAGGCCCGCACCGCGCTGACGGTCTACCAGGCGCAGGAAAAGCAGCTGGGGATCCAGAAGAAAAAGGGGACGCTGGTGGATCGGGCCCGGGCCGAGACGCTGGTGTTTCGGCTCGCGCGGCAGGAGCGCGATGTCTGGGTGACCTGGCCCGCCCGTGTGGCGGCACTGATGGCGGCCGAAGTGGCCGCGGAGGTGGAAAAACAATCCGGCAAGCCGGTGACGATCGAGGCCGCGATCCTGCAGAGGGTGCTGGAAACCCATGTCAGAGCGCAACTCGACGCCCTCGCCGATCTCCGGGTTTCCCTCGGGTGAGGGGGAAACAGACCACGACCAGCCCCAAGGCGACCTGACGGAGGGCCTCGACCTCGATTTCGACGGCGCCGAGGATCTGCTGCGGGTCTGGCGCAGCGGCATGCGCCCCGATCCGGACCTGACGGTGTCGGAATGGGCGGATCGGCATCGCTGGCTGTCGTCGCGCGCCTCGGCCGAACCGGGGCGGTATCGGACGGCACGGACGCCCTATTTGCGCGAGATCATGGATGCGCTCTCGCCCCGCCACCCGGCGCAGCGGATCAGCTTCATGAAGGCCGCGCAGGTCGGCGCCACCGAGGCCGGAAACAACTGGATCGGCTTCGTCATCCACCATGCACCGGGACCGATGCTGGCGGTGCTGCCGACCGTCGAGATGGCCAAGCGGACCTCGCGCGGCCGGATCGATCCGCTGATCGCGGAAAGCCCAGTGCTGCGCACGCTCGTCAATCCGGCCCGGTCGCGCGACGCCGGCAATTCGATGCTGTCGAAGGAGTTTCAGGGCGGCATCCTGGTGCTGACCGGGGCGAACTCGGCCACCGGGCTGCGGTCGATGCCGGCGCGCTACATCTTTCTCGACGAGGTCGACGCCTATCCGGCTTCGGCCGACGAGGAAGGCGATCCGGTCACCCTGGCCGAGGCGCGGACCACCACCTTCTCGCACCGGCGC
>NZ_SOKV02000008.1:0-155520 GCF_004407025.1 Paracoccus sp. DMF | reverse complement strand
GCGCGAAATTCCCGCTGTACAAGGGCATGTGAGCATCTGCGCGGGGGGCGCCCCCGCGCGCAGGACCGGCGCGGCGGCGGGGCGGACGGCCCGGCCGCCGCGTTGCGTTTCGGGGTTTTCTCGGCCACGCGGCCGCGATCGCCTTGCGCAGGGCCGCGCCGCCCGTCACGGACGGATCGCCATTCCCGTTCCCGCCCCGCGCCTCAACGGCACAGCGTCGCGACCCACTCCGGCACGACCCGCGTCGCGGGGCCGGTCAGCCGCTCGCCGAAATCGCCCGCGACGGCCGAGGCGGCAAGGTTCAGCTCGACCGTGCGCGCCCCGGCACGGCGCGCGTGCTGCGCCAGCCCCGCCGCCGGATAGACCTGGCCCGAGGTGCCGATGGCGGCAAAGATCTCGGCCGTCTCGACCGCCTGCCAGATCCGCTCCATGTGATAGGGAATCTCGCCGAACCAGACGATGTCGGGGCGGGTCTGCGGCGCGCCGCAATCCGGACAGGCATCCGACATGCGCATGACCAGCGCGGCCGGCCAGCGATGGCCGCAAGCCGCGCAAAGCGCGCCGAGCAGGCTGCCGTGCATGTGGATGACCTCGGCCGAGCCGCCGCGCTCGTGCAGGTCGTCGACGTTCTGGGTGATCAGCGTGACCTGGTGGTGCCGGGCCAGTTCCGCCAGCGCCCGATGCGCGGCATTAGGCTGGGCGCGGGCGGCATCGGCCCGGCGGGTGTTGTAGAAGCGGTGCACCAGCGCGGGGTCGCGGCGAAAGCCCTCGGGCGTCGCCACGTCCTCGATGCGGTGCTCCTCCCACAGCCCGTCGGTGGCGCGGAACGTCCTGATCCCGCTTTCGGCCGAGATCCCGGCCCCGGTCAGCACCGCGATGCGCATCGGATCATCCTCAGCGCGCGCAATAGGCCTCGGCCGCTGACGCGAAATTCTTGTAGCGCGCCCAGAAGGCGTTGTCGGAATCGCTTTTCGACATGCGCACCTCCTGCGCCGCATCCGCGTCGCGGAAGAAGCGCGCGGCGCGGCGCTGGTCGGCGCGCGACAGCGTCTGGTCGGCAACCTGCTGGATGCAGCCGCAGGTCTGGCGGTTGCTGGCGCCGCGATCCGACCGCATGCAGGCGGAATCGATGGGACCGGCGACGGCAAGCGGCGCGGTCAGGACCACCGCGGCGGCGGCGATCATCAGGCGGTTCATCATCTCTGTCTCCTCGGCTCCTGCCACGGCGATGGGGTTCATGCCCCTTTGAGGCCGCAGATCTTATCCGCAGGACTCTAGCAGAAGCCCGCTCTCGGCTCAATCGCGCGGCCGTGACCACGGATCGCGGCGGCGCGAGGGCAGAGACGCAAGATATGCGCCAGGCCCGCCGCTGCCGCTCAGGCCGGCTGCGGCGTATAGCCGGCGTCGCGAATCACCTGCACGGCGCGCTCGGGCTCCAGCCCCTCGACGCTGACGCTGCGCGCGGCCAGGTCGGTCACCGCCCTGCCGCCGGCCTCGGCCACGGCCTTTTCGATGGCGGCGGTGCAATGGCCGCAACTCATGTCCTCGACGCGGAATTTCATTCGCCCATCCTTTCGCCCATCCTTTCGCTCGGTCGCTGATCTGCCTATGATCGCGGCAAGGCGCCACCGGCGCAATTCCCCCCTTTAGCACGAAGGCTGCGGCTGATGGTCACCGAAAATTTCCGCGGCGCGATCCTGATGGTCGTCTCGATGGTGCTGTTCGCCTTCGAGGACATGTTCATCAAGCTGCTCTCGGCCGAGCTGCCCTTTGCACAGGTGCTGGGCCTGATCGGGCTTCTGGGCTTCCTCGCCTTCGCCGCCATGCTGAAGCTCAAGGGCGGGCGGCTGTTCACCCGCGACCTGATGCGCCCCATCGTGCTGTTTCGCGGCTTGATGGAGGCGGTGGGCTCGATCGGCATCGTGGTGGCGCTGGCGCTGACCGAGCTGTCCTCGACCTCGGCGATCATGCAGGCGCTGCCCCTGGCCATCGTGCTGGGCGCGGCGCTGTTTCTGGGCGAGCCGGTCGGCTGGCGGCGCTGGAGCGCGATCATCGCGGGCTTTCTCGGCGTGCTCTTGGTGATCCGGCCGGGGCTGGCGGGGTTCCAGCCGGTGTCGCTGATGGCGCTGCTGGCGGTGCTGGGCCTGGCGGCGCGCGACATCGCCACCCGCCGCGTGCCCGCGCATATCCATTCCGACCAGCTGGCCGCCTCGGCCTTCTTCGCCATCCTGGTCGCCTCGGTGCTGATGGGGCTGGTGCTGGGGCAGGACTTCGTCATGCCGAGCCCGCGGCAATGGCTGCTGTTCCTGGCCTGCATCACCGTCGGCGTCGGCGGCTATGCGCTGCTGGTCGCCGCCACCCGGCTGGGCGAGGCCTCGGCGCTCGCGCCCTATCGCTATGCCCGGCTGGTCTTTGCCCTGTTCCTCGCCTTCCTGGTCTTCGCCGAGCGGCCCGACACGCTGACCCTGACCGGCGCCGCGATCATTGTCGCCTCGGGCTGCTACATGATGTGGCGCGAGGCGGCGCTGCGCCGGCGGCAGCTGCGCGAAGCCGGCTTCGCGACGCTCTGAAACCCCCTTTCCGCAACGCCAAAGCCCCTGTATAGCCCGGCCATGACCGACCTTGACCTCATCCGCAATTTCTCGATCGTGGCCCATATCGACCACGGCAAATCCACCCTGGCCGACCGCCTGATCCAGCTGACGGGGACGGTGGCCGAACGCGACATGAAGGCCCAGCTGCTCGACAGCATGGACATCGAGCGCGAGCGCGGCATCACCATCAAGGCCAACACGGTGCGCATCGAATATCCCGCGCGCGACGGGCGCACCTATGTGCTGAACCTGATCGACACCCCCGGCCACGTCGATTTCGCCTATGAGGTCAGCCGCTCGATGCGCGCGGTCGAGGGCTCGCTCTTGGTCGTCGATGCCAGCCAGGGTGTCGAGGCGCAGACCCTGGCCAACGTCTACCAGGCCATCGACGCCGGGCACGAGATCGTGCCGGTGCTGAACAAGATCGACCTGCCGGCCGCGGAACCCGAGCGGGTCAAGGAAAACATCGAGGAAGTCATCGGCATCGACGCCTCGGACGCGATCCCGATCTCGGCCAAGACCGGGCTCGGCATCCCCGACGTGCTGGAAGCCATCGTCACCCGCCTGCCCGCCCCCAAAGGCGACCGCAACGCGCCCTTGAAGGCGATGCTGGTCGACAGCTGGTATGACGCCTATCTGGGCGTGGTGGTGATGATCCGCGTCATGGACGGCGTGGTGAAAAAGGGCGACCGCATCCGCATGATGCAGACCAATGCCGTCTATGGCATCGACAAGCTCGCCGTGCTGCGCCCGCAGATGCAGGACATCGCCGAGCTTGGCCCGGGCGAGATCGGCGTGTTGACCGCCTCGATCAAGCAGGTCCGCGACACCCGCGTCGGCGATACCATCACCCACGAACGCAAGGGCACCGACACGCCGCTGCCGGGCTTCAAGCCCGCGCAGCCGGTGGTGTTCTGCGGCCTCTTCCCGGTCGATGCCAACGATTTCGAGGCCCTGCGCGACGCCATCGAGAAGCTGGCGCTGAACGACGCGAGCTTCTCCTACGAGATGGAGACCTCGGCCGCCTTGGGCTTCGGCTTCCGCTGCGGCTTCCTGGGCCTGCTGCACCTGGAGGTGATCCGCGACCGGCTGGAACGCGAATACGACCTGGACCTGATCACCACCGCGCCCTCGGTGGTGTTCCGCCTGCACATGAAGGACGGCGAGGTGCGCGAGTTGCACAACCCCGCCGACATGCCCGACCTGACCTATGTCGACCATATCGAGGAGCCGCGCATCAAGGCCACGATCATGGTGCCCGACGAATATCTGGGCGACGTGCTGAAGCTGTGCCAGGACCGCCGCGGCATCCAGATGGACCTGACCTATGCCGGCAACCGCGCCATGGTGGTCTATGACCTTCCCTTGGCCGAGGTGGTGTTCGACTTCTATGACCGGCTGAAATCGGTGACCAAGGGCTATGCCAGCTTCGACTACCAGCTTTCGGAATACCGCGAGGATTTTCTGGTCAAGATGTCGATCCTGGTGAACGACGAGCCGGTCGATGCGCTGTCGATCATGGTCCACCGCGACCGGGCAGAATCGCGCGGCCGGGTCATGGTCGAAAAGCTGAAAGAGCTGATCCCGCGCCACATGTTCAAGATCCCGATCCAGGCCGCGATCGGCTCGCGCGTGATCGCGCGCGAGACGCTGTCGGCGATGCGCAAGGACGTGACGGCGAAATGCTACGGCGGCGACGCGACGCGCAAGAAGAAGCTGCTGGAGAAGCAGAAGGCCGGCAAGAAGAAGATGCGCCAGTTCGGCAAAGTGGAGATCCCGCAGACGGCGTTCATCCAGGCGCTGAAGATGGACGGGTGACGGCGCGACTCACGTTTCCTTGATGGGAATTGGTCCAAGCCACGGCGTCTGGCTGGCCCGCCGGGGGACCACCGATCCCGGTGCGGGCCGGTCGCTGGAACCGCTGCCGAGCAATCTTGAACGTGAAAGGGCCGGGATATGTCCCGTTGGCGGGTGCCACTAAAGCGCAAGGCAGGGAAGTGACCGTCCAGCTGAAGGATGACCCGGTCAACTCCTGGTCGATCGACGATCTGACGCATGCTCGACATCCTCTGGCTTCTTTGCGACATGACCGGCTTCCTTCACGCCAAGGGATGACTGGCTGATTGCTGGGTTCTGCAGGGTTTCGACATCGACAGCGTCAAGGTCGGATCCAACGGTAGCGGCATGAACAACGACGCCGGCGGCATTTTTCCAGCGGGCGAGACCACGTGGCGCCAGCGCGGCTGGCGGCTTGACGAATACGGCGAGTGTCCGAGCAATCGGACGGGTTGCCTTACTGCTTACAGCCCTGAGTTTCGCTTGATCCTCACGGTCCCTTGATTCCCTTAGGACATGCCGGGGGAACCCTGCCACGCCCTGTTTCGTTTGTCCCCCGGAAGCCAATCAGGGAGGGCAGGAACATGGTTCCGATGCTGAGACTGCTTCTGGTTCATATCTGGGTCGGCTGTGTCGCCGGCGTGGTGGTGATCGCCGGCCTGTCAATGGGTTACGACAATTGGGCGACCTTCGTCTGGGCAGCCGTCATCGGCCTTGCGCTGGGCATCCCGGGCGGGCTGCTGAACTGGGCCTATTTGCGACCCAACCGCTCGCGTCAGATCGGCTGGACTTGGCGCATCGCCGATTGGGTGCGCGCTTACGCGAGGCCGCGGCAGGCCCGGCGCTGAAGCGATACCACAAGTAGAGCGGGCTAACCGGCCGGCCGTCATGCTTACCGCCTTGGCTGCGGGCATCCAAACGACATGGCGCACACCCCCGCATGGCCGCCCGCGCGCGTGCGCGACGGCCAGAGTCCGTTGCGAAAATACCACCAGAGCCGCGTCGCCGATGCCAGGATGCGCGTGCGCCTCCTCTGGCCGCGAGCCTCGATGCGGTGGCATGGCCATCCGGCCGGTGTCGGCGTTGTCGCCATGCTGAGAGCGGAAATCCATCCTAACCGCCGCCCCCGGCGCGGTCCTGACGCTTGCCGGTCACCCCGCTGGTTTCAGGCGCCTGCAGCAGGCCGGCTGACCCTCCCGACCGCGAAAGACCGACAGGCGCAGCCTTACCATTTCCGTCCCTTGGGCGCGGCAGGGAACCACATCGCCAGCCAACTCTCGATCCACAACCTTTGCCAATCCAGCATCATCTGGCGCTGGCTTTTCTGCATCTCGGTCATGATCTGGCCCCGCGCCGGAGCCATCAGGCCATTGGCCGCGGACAGCCAGGCGCTCATCCAGGGGTTCTTCATCGGGTCTCCGTCCTCTTGCGGCAGGGCTCACGGGATTAATCCCCGCCGCGGGCCGGAGTTCCCGGCTCAATACGGCGTCGGCGTCACCGCTGGCCCCGGAGGCGCATAGCTGCCGACCTGGGTCTGGCTTTCCGCCGCTTGCTGCGTCAGCAGCGCGCCGGCGGTCTGCATGTCGCGGCCGGCGCCCTGCATGGTCTCGCAGCCGGCAATCGCGGTGACAGCCACGAATGCGGCCAGTGGGAAAATCCTGCTCATCTCGCCCCTCGGGTCTTTGTTGCTTATGCCGGCGCAGCCTAATGCAGGAGACGCCGCGCGACAGCACACGGAAACGCGAGACCGGAGAAAGCCCCCCGCATCGGCAACTTGTTGCCAAGGGAACGGTGCACGAACGGTGGACGCGCGGTGCATGGCCCGTGCATCGCCGGTGCCATGAAAAAGGCGGCCGGGAAGGCCGCCTGCGGGCTCGTCCGAGCCGCGAGCTACAGCCCCTGCGACTGGACCTCGTGGCTTTCGCGCGATACCGCCTGTCCGGCGGCCTGCATGTCGCGGCCAGCGCCCTGCACGGTCTCGCAGGCGGCCAGCGCCAGCAGGGCAAGGATCGGGGTCAGCTTCATCATCCGGCGCATCTGTCACTCCTGAGAAAAAGATGGTGTGTTCAAAGCCATAACGCCCCCTGTCCGACATTGTTCCCGGCCGGTTAACCTCCTGTTAAGGCTTGGCGTGCAATCTGGCGTGCATGCGTATCCTGATGATTCTGCCACTTTTCCTGCTTGCCGCCTGCGCCTCGCCGGCCCCGCAATTCATCGGCGCGCAGCGCCATGACATCACCCTGGACGGCATCCGCTTCGCCGTCTTCCAGAAAGCGACCGAGGCCGAGGTGATCCGCCTCGGCTATCTGACCCGCAGCCAGCGCGCCCCGGTGCCCGAACTGATGGTCGCGGCGGTCGAGCGTACCACCGGCTGCCGGGTGATCCCGAACAGCCTGCGCAGCCGCATCCCCGGCGACACCGGCGAGGCACGGGTCGCGCTGCGCTGCGACAGCGGCTGAGGCGCTCAGGCCAGGAAAGCCTCGACGGCGGCGGCGACCTCGGCCGGCCGGTCGGCGTGCAGCCAATGCCCGGCGCGCTCGATCACACGGATCTCGGCTTGCGGGAAATGGCGCCGGATCGCCTCGGCCTGCGGCGCGCGGCAATAGTCCGATTCGGCGCCGGCCAGGAACAGGGCGGGGCCGTCAAAGCCGCCCGGCGCGATCTCGGGCCAGCCGACCAGCAAGGGCATCTGGTCGCGCAGGGCGTCCAGGTTGAACTTCCAGCGCGGCGGATCGGCCTTCAGGTCCAGCGATTGCAGCAGAAAGGCGCGCACGCCCGGGTCCGAAACATGCGCGGCCAGCCGGGCATCGGCGTCCGAGCGCAGCCGCAAGCCGGTCAGGTCCACCGCCTGCATGGCATCGACAAGGTCGGTCTGGCTGTGACCATAGGCGAAGGGGGCGATGTCCATCACCACCAGCCGCCGCACCCGCTCGGGCCGGGTCAGCGCCAGCGTCATCGCGGCCTTGCCGCCCATGGAATGGCCCAGAACGTCGGCCTTTCCGCCGCTCGCCTCGATCACCCGGGCCAGGTCCTGGGCCAGTGCCGGATAGCTGTGGTCGGGGTCGTGGAAACTGTCGCCGTGATTGCGCATGTCGACCGAGATCACCCGCCGCGTCTCGGCCAGCCGACGGGCGAGCCCGCCGAGATTGCGCCCGGATCCGAACAACCCATGCGCCAGAAGCACCGGCGGCAGGCTCGAATCCACCCCTGTCTCGATCATGTTCAGCATCATGGCGGCACCCTAACGCCACTGGCGAAGCGGCGCCAGAGGCGCTAGCCTTGCATCAAAGAGGGACGCGCAATGGGGATCGAGCATATCCGGCCGATGGCGGACGAGGTGGCGAGCCTGCTGGCCGCCCGCTTCGGCGGCCTGCGGCGCGGCCAGCAGGCGGAACTGGGCGACATGCTGCGCAAGCGGGGCGGCGCGCTGCCGCGCCGGCTGCGGCGCGAGGCGCGCTTCCTGCAGCAGGCCGACCGCATGGCGGGCCAGCCGAAGCTGGCGCGGCAGGTGGATTTCGCCCGGCTGGACCATGCGCACCGGGCGCTGACCGGCTATTTGCGGCCGCTGGGCCAGGGCCGGCGGCTGCAAGGCGGCGCGCTCGGAGTGGCGGCGAGCGTGGTCCTGGGCCTGCTGGTGCTGGGGGGCGTCGCGGTGTGGATCCTGCTCCAGCGCGGGTTGATCTGAGACGCGCCGGCACTGTCTGCCGCCTTCCGAAAGACATGCTTCCGCCCGAGGCACCCTGCCTGACGGGATCCGCGCGATGCCACCTGCGGCGTGCCGGACGGCCAGCCTGGCCATGGCACCCTGTCCGAAGCGCCGGGACAGGTCGGGCAGGTCCGAACGAAGCGGGGGACAAACCGATCAGCACCGGCGCCGAAGCGGCCATTCGCCGACGTCGCGCCACCGGGGCCTGACACCCTGGGACCGTCGACCGAACGGCAGGGCGCGCGGGATCGGGCGCCGCCTCTCTCCGGGCCAGCCGCCGGCCGATGCCGGGCCGTCCCCCTGCAGCCGACGGCTTGACCCGCCCGCCCCGATCGGCCACCCCTTGCAGACCGCAGCCTCGAAGGTCCGCATGACCCGCACCATCCTTGCCAATGCCCGCCTGATCCTGCCCGACGCCGTGATGCCCGGCGCCGTGACCCTGCAGGGCGGCACCATCGCGGCGATCGCCCCGGGCCAGGGCGTGCCGCCCGGCGCCATCGACCTGGCCGGCGATTTCCTGGCCCCCGGCATGGTCGAGCTGCATACCGACAACCTGGAACGCCACATGCGGCCGCGTCCGGGCGTCGACTGGCCGCATGCCGGCGCCATCCTGGCCCATGATGCCGAACTGGCGGCCTGCGGCATCACCACGGTCTTCGACGCCATGCGCGTCGGCTCGATCCCGAACGAGGCGCCGGATGCCGATTACGACAAATATGCCCGTGCGCTCGCGCATGAGCTGGCCGAGATCCGCGCGCGCGGCGTGCTGCGCATCAGCCATCTGCTGCATCTGCGCGCCGAAATCTGCTCCGAGACCCTGCTGGCCGAGCTTGACGAATTCGGCCCCGGCGACCGGGTCGGCATCATCAGCCTGATGGACCACACCCCCGGCCAGCGCCAGTTCCGCGACATCTCGAAACTGGCGCAATACGTGCAGGGCAAATACAAGCTCGGCGACGCGGAATTCGCGGCGCATGTCGCCCGGCTCAAGGCGCTGCGCGCCCGCCACGGCGACGCCCATGAGGCGGCGGCGGTCCAGATCGCGCACCGGCTGGGCGCGGTGCTGGCCAGCCATGACGACACGACGCCCGAGCATGTCGCGACCTCGGCCGGCCGCGGCGTGCGGCTGGCGGAGTTCCCCACCACGCCCGAGGCGGCGGCCGCGTGCCACGCCCATGGCATCATGGTCATGATGGGCGCGCCGAACCTGATCCGGGGCGGCAGCCATTCCGGCAATGTCCCGGCCGCCGAGCTGGCGCGGACCGGGCACCTGGACATTCTCAGCTCGGACTACGTGCCCTCGGCCCTGCTTGCCGGGGCGCTGATCCTGGCGCGGATCTGGGACGACCTGCCGCGCGCCATGGCGACGGTGACGGCCAATCCGGCCGCCGCCTCGGGGCTGTCCGACCGCGGCCGGCTGGAGGCGGGGCTGCGCGCCGACCTGATCCGGTTTTCCATGATGGATGAAATCCCGGTCATGCGCGAAACCTGGGTGCGCGGTCGGCGGGTCTGACTGCATATCTTCGTTAATTCGCAGATAGATTGACCTGGATCATGCCGCACGCCTTGCCGCCGGCCTAGCCTGCCGTGACAGCAAAGGAGAGCAAGCATGGTCTACCAGGCCAGAATCGACGATATGCGCGCCGAGTTGCGGGTGATGAACAAGGCGATTCCCGATGCCATGAAGGGCTTCGGCGCCCTGTCGAAAGCCGTCCACGACAGCGGCGCGCTGGAGGTCAAGGTCAAGGAGATGATCGCGGTCGGCATGGCCGTGGTGCAGCGCTGCGAACCCTGCATCCTGTTCCATGTGGAGGCGCTGATGAAGGCCGGCGCCACGCGCGAGGAGTTTTGCGACGTGATCGCCATGGCCGTGCAGATGAGCGGCGGGCCGGGCGTCATGTATGCCGCCCATGCGCTGGCCTGCTGGGACGAGCTGGCAGCGGGGTGATGCTTCCCGCCGCCGCCGGTCTCAGGTGATGACGTCGGGCTCGGCCCGGCCGGTGCGGGCGCGGATGCCCGCGAGTTCGTCGGCCAGCCGGATGATTGCCGCCAGCGCCTGCTGCGGGTCGTCCTGCATCCGGGCCGGGTCGGTCTCGACCCGCTCCAGATAGACGCGCAGGGTCGCGCCCTCGGTGCCGGTGCCGGACAGGCGCAGCACGATGCGCCCGCCGCCCTCGGTCATGATGCGCAGGCCCTGGCGCTGGGTGCGCGAGCCGTCGACCGGGTCGTCATAGGCGAATTCATCGGCCGCCTCGATGCGCAGCCCGGCGATGGTCTGGCCGGGCAGATCGGCCAGGCGCGCGCGCAGGGCATCGACCAGCCCGTTCGCGGCCGCGGCATCCACCGCCTCGTAGTCGTGCCGGGAATAGTAGTTGCGGCCGTAGCGCGCCCAATGGTCGGCCATGATCTCGGCGACCGGCTGCTTGCGTTCGGCCAGCAGGTTCAGCCAGAACAGCACCGCCCAGAGCCCGTCCTTTTCCCGCACATGGTCCGAGCCGGTGCCGGCGCTTTCCTCGCCGCAGAGCGTGGCCTTGCCGGCATCCAAGAGGTTGCCGAAGAACTTCCAGCCGGTCGGCGTCTCGTAGCAGGCGATGCCCAGGCTCTCGGCCACCCGGTCCAGCGCGCGCGAGGTCGGCATCGACCGCGCCACGCCTTTCAGCCCGCCGGCATAGGCCGGCACCAGCGTCGCATTCGCCGCCAGCACCGCCAGGCTGTCCGAGGGCGTGACATAGGCGCCCCGGCCGACGATCATGTTGCGGTCACCGTCCCCGTCCGAGGCGGCGCCGAAATCGGGCGCGTCCGGCCCGAACATCTCGTCCATCAGCGGCTTGGCCCAGATCGGGTTCGGGTCGGGATGGCCGCCGCCGAAATCGGGCTGCGGCTCCGCGTTCACCACCGAGCCCGGCGCGGCGCCCAGCTCTCCCTCTAGGATCGCCTTGGCATAGGGGCCGGTCACCGCATGCATGGCATCGAAGCGCAGCCGGAAGCCGCCGGCGAACAGCGCCCGGATCTTGGCGAAGTCGAAGATCTCGCGCATCAGCGCGGCGTAGTCGGCGACCGGGTCGACCACCTCGATCTGCATCCCGCCCAGCGCGGTCGTGCCGGGCTGCGACAGGTCCACGTCCTGCGTTTCGAAGATCCGGTATTCGGTCAGCCTTTTCGTCGCCTCGAAGATCTTTTCGGTCACGCCCTCGGGCGCGGGGCCGCCGTTCGCCATGTTGTACTTGACGCCGAAATCCTCGTCCGGGCCGCCGGGGTTGTGGCTGGCGGACATGATGATGCCGCCGTCCGCCCCCCGCAGCCGGATCAGGTGCGAGGCGGCCGGGGTCGAGAGCAGCGCGCCCTGCCCGACGATCACCTTTTTCGCCCCCGAGGCGGCCGCCATGCGCAGGATGACCTGCGCGGCGCGGTCGTTGAAATAGCGGCCGTCGCCGCCCAGCACATAGGTCTTGCCCTGGGCGCCGCCGGTGCCG
The DNA here is from genome assembly GCF_004407025.1 of Paracoccus sp. DMF. NCBI lineage: Bacteria > Pseudomonadati > Pseudomonadota > Alphaproteobacteria > Rhodobacterales > Paracoccaceae > Paracoccus > Paracoccus sp. DMF. Next base: position 143,911 of record NZ_SOKV02000008.1, on the reverse strand, counting down.
TTCCAGATCGCCTGGACGAAATTCTCGAGGTAGTGCGGCTGCATGAAGACCGGGGTCTTCTTGCGCAGGCCCGAGGTGCCGGGCTTCTGGCCCTCGATGGGCTTGGTCGGCACTGTCTGAACGCTCATGAACCCTCCTGACGTTCGTTGTCGCGCATGATGCTGGCAGTTCGCGCCACGCTGGGCAAGGCGGCGAAATCCGCCGCCGGCACCGGCAGGCGCATTTGCCAGTTCGGATATTCCGTCGTGGTGCCCGGCAGGTTCGGCTGCTCGGCCAGGTCCAGCAGCACCTCGGCCTGCACCGCCACCAGCCGGGACGGCGTGCGGGCCAGGAAGCCATGCAGCGCGTCCATGTCCGGCGCGGGCAGCAGCGCGTCGAAACCCGCCACCTCTGCGCCACGCTCGGCCAGTTGCGGCGCCGGGTCGTTACCCGACAGCCGGGCCCGGGCGGCGATGTCGCAGCCCTGGCGCCAGCCGCGCCAGGTCGGCAGGTCATGGGTCGAGAAGCTGGCGATGGCGTCGCGGTCATAACCCTCGGCCGGGCGGAAGCGGGGCGGCTGCCAGCCCTCGCGCTCGAACATCGCCACGCGGCAGCCCAGCACGCCCGAGCCGGCCAGCGCGGCGCGCAGCCCCTCGGGGATATTGCCCAGATCCTCGCCGACGATGACGGCCCCGGCGCGGGCGGCCTCGATGCGCACCACCGCCAGCATGGCGTCGCGCGGCATGGCGACATAGGCGCCGGGCGCCGCCTCGGGCACCCAATAGGCGCGCTCGAAGCCCAGGATATGGTCGATGCGCAGGGCGCCGGCGAATTGCAACTGGCGCCGCAGCGTCTCGGCCAGCGGCGCATAGGCCTGCGCGCGCAGCCCCAGCGGGCTGAAGGGCGCCAGGCCCCAGTTCTGGCCATCGGCCGAGAACGCATCCGGCGGCGCGCCGAGCGAGGCGCCGAAGGCGAAGCTGGTGCGATCCTCCCAAGTCTCGGCGCCGAAGGGATGCGTGCCGACGGCCAGGTCCAGGTATAGCCCATGCGCCATGCCCGCGCCGCGCGCCGCCCGGCCCGCCGCCGCCAGCGCCGTCTCGGCGCGCCATTGCAGCCAGGCGTGAAAGCGCATCTCCTCGGCCAGTTCCGCCCGGGCCGCGACGCCCGCCGGCGTGTCGGGCGAGGCATGGGTCGCCGGCCAGTCGCCCCAGAACGGGCCGAAGCGGTCCGACAGCGCCTGGTGCAGGGCAAAGCGTTGCAGGCTTTCGCCCTCGGCCGCTTGCCAGGCGTCGAAACCGGAATCGCCCGGGAAAGCCGCGAACGCGGCCCGCAGCGCCGCCATGCGGGCGGGAATGTCGCGGGCGTAATCGACCAGCGGGCCGGGCGTGCCCTGCCCCGCCGCGATATGGATCACGTTCAGCCGCCGGCGATGCGAGGGCGTATAGGGGCTGAAAAGCCAGGGCACGGTCGGGAAACCGGCATGGACCGGGTTGATGCCCAGGAAGGCCGCGCCCTGCCCGGCCATTCCCGCAGCCAGCCGGCCGAGGTCGTCATAGCTGCCGATGCCGCTGGCCGAGAGCCCGTAGAGCGGCGCGACCAGCCCCCAGCAACGCCCGGGTTCCGGCAGGCGCGGCGGTGCCGCCAGCAGGGTGAAGTCGCGGCCGCCCGCCTGCAGGCGGTGGATGCCCAGCGGCAGCGCGGGCAAGGCGCCGCTGCCTTCCAGCTGGGTGCCGTCCTCGAAGCTCAGCTGCCATGCGGCGGGGGCGAGATCGGGCCGCGCCCCGGCTTCGCAGATCACGTCCTGCGGCAGCAGGTCGGCGTGGGCGTCCAGCGCCGCCTGCGCCTCGGGCTCGCCGGAGACCGACAGGCCCATGGCGGCCAGCAGCGCGACGGCGCTCTCGACCGAGGTCTCGCGCCATTGGCCGGTCAGGTCGTGAAAGCCCGGCAGCACGCCCATGCGGGCCGCGAGTTGCAGTCGCGCGTCAGTCATCGGCGCGCTCGAGATCGAAGGCCAGCACGCAATGCCCGTCGATGCGCATCGGCGCGCGCCCGACCACCTGCGGCACCAGGCCGGGGCGGCTGCTGTCCAGGTGCAACCGCCAGCGCCAGCCCGTCGGGGGATCGGGCGGCACCAGGTCCAGCGCCGCGCCATTGTTGAAGACCAGGAAGATCGCCTCCTCGCGCTGCGCATATTCCGGGGTGCCGGCGGCGATGCGCAGCTCGGCGCAGAGCACGCACAGCTCGGGGTTGCTCCAGTCGGCGGGAGTCATCTCCTCGCCATCGGGGCGCAGCCAGAACAGGTCGGGCAGGCCGTCGACCAGCCGGGTGCGCGAATGCAGGAAGCGCTTCTGGCGCAGGATCGGATGGGCGCGGCGAAAGGCGATCAGCCGGGCGGTGAAGTCCAGGAAACCCTGGTCCGCCGCGTCCCAATCGACCCAGCCGATGGCATTGTCCTGGCAATAGGCATTGTTGTTGCCCTGCTGGCTGTTGCCAAGCTCGTCGCCGGCCAGCAGCATCGGCGTGCCCTGCGACAGGAGCAGCGTCGCCAGCATATTGCGCCGCCGCCGGGCGCGGGCCTCCAGGACGGCGGGATCGTCGCTCGCCCCTTCGACGCCCATGTTGTCCGAAAAATTCTCGGAATGGCCGTCGCGGTTTCCCTCGCCATTGGCCTCGTTGTGCTTGGTGTCATAGCTGACCACGTCCATCAGCGTGAAGCCGTCATGCGCGGTCAGGAAATTCACCGAACTGGTCGCCGGCCGCCCGGAATGGTCGAATTGCACGGCCGAGCCGGCCATGCGGTCGGCAAGCTCGGGCACCTGCCGCGCATCGCCGCGCCAGAAGCGGCGGATGCCGTCGCGATACTTGTCATTCCATTCCAGGAAGGGCGGCGGGAAGCCGCCCAGCTGATAGCCGCCCGGCCCGATGTCCCAGGGCTCGGCGATCAGTTTCACCCGGGTCAGCACCGGGTCCTGCCGGATCGCGTCGAAGAAGGAGGCGCTGCGGTCGAAGCCGCCCCGCGCCCGCCGGCCCAGCGTCGCGCAAAGATCGAAGCGGAAGCCGTCGACATGCATGACCTCGACCCAATAGCGCAGGCTGTCCATGACCATGCGCAGCACCATCGGGTGGTTCACGTTCAGCGTGTTGCCGGTGCCGGTGTCGTTGATGTAATAGCGCGGATCCTCTTGCAGCCGGTAATAGCTGCGGTTGTCGAGGCCGCGGAAGCTCAGCGTCGGGCCCATCTCGTTGCCCTCGCCGGTGTGGTTGTAGACCACATCCATGATGACCTCGATGCCGGCGGCATGCATGCGGGCGACCATGTGCTGGAACTCGGCGATCTGGCCCTTGGCCAGATAGCGCGGATCGGGGGCGAAGAAGCCCAGCGTCTGGTAGCCCCAATAGTTCACCAGCCCCTTTTCCACCAGGAAGCGGTCGTTCAGGAAGGCCTGCGCCGGCAGAAGCTCCAGCGCGGTGATGCCCAGGCGTTGCAGATGCTCGATCACCGGGTCCGAGGCCAGGCCCAGGAACGTGCCGCGATGGGGCACGTCGGGATGCCCTTCGGTCAGGCCCTTGACATGCGCCTCGTAGATCACCGTGTCGGCGATGTCGTGGCGCGGCGGCTGGTCGGTGCCCCAGGAAAAGGCCGGATCCTCGACCACGCAGCGCGGCATGTGGCGGGCGCTGTCGCGCTTGTCGAAGCTGAGGTCGGCCTCGGGCGCGCCCACGGTATAGCCCATCAGCGCGTCGTGCCAGGCCAAATGCCGGGTCAGCCGCTTGGCATAGGGGTCGATCAGCAGCTTGTGATAGTTGAAGCGGTGGCCTTCGGCGGGCGCATAGGGGCCGTCGGCGCGCAGCCCGTAAAGCTGGCCCGGACGCAGCCCCGGGACATAGCCGTGCCAGACGTCGCCGTCGCGTTCCGGCAGGTCCAGCCGATGCGCCTCGGTCCGGCCGTCGGCGCCGAACAGGCACAGCGTCACCCGCGTCGCATGCTGCGAGAAGACGGCGAAGTTCACGCCCTCGCCGTCGAAGGTCGCGCCCAAGGGATCGGCGCGTCCGGCCAGGATCCGCAGGTTCGGCATCAGCGGGTCATGGTCCTGAAGAGTTCGGCATAGGCGGCGGCCGAGGCGTCCCAGCCCACCGGCTGCGCCATGGCGGCATTCGCCATGCGGCTCCAGACCCGGGGCTGGCGCCACAGTTCGCAAAGCCGGCGCAGCGCGCGGGACAGGGCGCTGGCATCGACGGGGTGGAATTGCAGCCCGGTCGCCACCCCCGCCGCCAGCCCGGCGGCCGAGGCGTTGATGACCGTATCGGCCAGCCCGCCGGTCAGCGACACCACCGGCAGCGTGCCGAAGCGCAGCCCGTAAAGCTGGGTCAGCCCGCAGGGCTCGAACCGCGAGGGCACCAGGATCGCGTCGCCGCCGGCGATCATGCGATGGGCCAGCGCCTCATCATAGCCCAGGCGCAGGCCGACGCCGGGATAGCGCTCGGCCGCGGCGCGAAAGGCCGATTCCAGCGCCGAGTCGCCCGAGCCCAGCACCGCGAGCTGCCCGCCGCAGTCCAGAAGCGTGGGCAGCGCCTCCAGCAGCAGGTCCAGCCCTTTCTGCCCGGTCAGGCGCGAGATCACCACGCAAAGCGGCCCGTCCGCCTCGGGCAGGCCGAATTCCTTGCGCAGCGCCCGGCGCAGCGGCGCCTTGCCGGCGGGCTGGCCATAGGGCGGCTTCCAGGCCTCCAGGTCGATGCCGTTCAGGATGCCGGTGAAATCGCCGGCCCGGTCCGCCAGCACGCCTTCCAGCCCCATGCCGAAGGCGGGCGTCAGCAGTTCCTCGGCATAGGTCGGGCTGACAGTCGAGACCTTGTCGGCAAAGACTATCCCCGCCTTCAGCGCCGAGATCTTGCCCCAGTATTCGAAGCCCTGCGGATTGAACAGATGCGCCGGCAGCTGCAAAGCGCCCAAGAGATGCGCCGGCGCGAGGCCCTGGAAGGCGATGTTGTGGATGGTCAGCAGCGTCTTCACATCGGTCGCGCCCAGCTGGCGCAGATAGACCGGGGACAGCCCGGCCTGCCAGTCGTGCAGATGCAGGATCTGCGGACGCCAGCCCTCGATCCCCTCGGCGGCGATCAGCGCGGCGGCGCGATCCAGCGCGGCGAAGCGTTGCGGGTTGTCGGGCCAGTCCTTGCCGTCGGGGCCAAGATAGATCGTGCCGTCGCGGGCATAGAGATGCGGCGCATCCAGCAGATAAAGCACCGTCTTGCCCAGGGTGCCGCGCAGGATGCGCGCCGGGCCGCCGAACAGCTCCGGGATCTGGCGCAACGGCTCGGCGGCTTGCGCGGCCAGGACGGCCGGATAGCCGGGCAGGATGGTCCGCATCTCGACGCCCTGCCCGGCCAGCGCGGCCGGCAGCGCGCCGGCGACATCGGCCAGCCCGCCGGTCTTGACCAGCGGCACGCATTCCGAGGCGACGGACAGAACCCTCATGAAGACGCTTCCCTTCGATCCAGCATATCCTGCGTGATCAGCGTGACGCCGCCTTCGGACACGCGGAACCATTTCGCGTCTTCCTCGGGGTCTTCGCCGACGATCAGGCCTTCGGGGATTCTGACGCCGCGGTCAATGACCACATTGGTCAGCCGCGCATGCCGCGCGACATTGGCATAGGGCAGCACCACCGCGCCTTCCAGGCTGGCATAGGAATTGGTGTGGACCTGCGTGAACAGCAGCGACTGGCGGATCTCGGTCCCCGAGATGATGCAGCCGCCCGAGACCAGCGAGCTGACGGCACTGCCGCGGCGGTCGGGTTCGTCATGGATGAACTTCGCCGGCGGCACCACCTCGGAATAGGTCCAGATCGGCCAGTCGCGGTCCCACAGGTTCAGCTCGGGATTGAAGTCGGTCAGGTCGATATTGGCGCGCCAGAAGGCATCGACCGTGCCCACGTCGCGCCAATAGACCGGCTCGCCCGGTGCCCGCACGCAGCTGTCGGTAAAGCGATGCGCCTGCGCCTTGCCGCCCTTGACGATGGCCGGGATCAGGTCGTTGCCAAAATCATGGCTGGAGTTTTCATCCTGCATGTCGCGGATCAGGAGGTCGCGCAGGAAGTCCCAGCGGAAGACATAGATCCCCATCGAGGCCAGCGTCACATCCGGATCGTCGGGGGTGCCGGGCGGGTCCTTGGGCTTTTCCAGGAAGCTGGTGATGACGTCGTTTTCGTCGATCGCCATGACGCCGAAGGCCGAGGCTTCGGCCCGCGGCACGGTCAGGCAGCCGATGGTGACATCCGCCCGCGCCTGGACGTGGTGGCGGATCATCAGCTCGTAATCCATCTTGTAGATATGGTCGCCGGCCAGGATCAGCACGTAGTCGACGCCGTAGCTGTCGATGATGTCGATGTTCTGCGCCACCGCATCCGCCGTGCCGCGATACCACATCGATTCGTCATAGCGCTGCGAGGCGGGCAGGATGTCGAGGAATTCGTTGCGCTCGGCCCGCAGGAAGTTCCAGCCGCGCTGGACGTGGCGGATCAGGCTGTGGGCCTTGTATTGCGTGGCCAGCGCCATCTTGCGGATGCCCGAGTTCAGCGCATTGGACAGCGCGAAGTCGATGATCCGCGACTTGCCGCCGAAATAGACGGCCGGCTTGACGCGGCGGTCGGTCAGTTCCCGCAGGCGCGAGCCGCGCCCCCCGGCCAGAACGAAGGCCATGGTTCGTCTGGAAAGCCTCTCCTCACGCGGTGCCATATCAATCCCTCCCTGATGCCCGGCCAGGACCGGGCGTGAAAGCGTCAATCAGTCGTCTGGTCGTCCTTGATGAAGATCACGGTGGAAAGCGGCGGCAGCACCACCGCGGCATGGGCCGGCTGGCCGTGGCTGTCGCCGGGCCTGGCGGTGATGCGGCCCAGGTTGCCGCGACCACCGCCGCCATAGCTTTCGCCGTCGCTGTTCAGCGCCTCGCGCCAGACCCCGGGCTGCGGAAAGCCCAGGACATAGGCCGGGCGTTCGATCGGGGTGAAGTTGCAGGCCACCACCACCTCGGGGTCGCCCGGGTTGCCGCGCCGGATCCAGGCATAGACGGAATGGTCGGCGTCATTCGCCTCGATCCACTGGAAGCCGGCGCCGTCGCAGTCCAGGGCATAAAGTGCCGGCGTCGCGGCATAGAGCCGGTTCAGGTCGCGGACGAAGCCCTGCATGCCGTAATGCAGCGGGTTGCCCAGGCAGGCCCAGTCGATCTCGGCATCGTGGTTCCATTCCGCGCCCTGGGCGAATTCCTGGCCCATGAACAAGAGCTTCTTGCCCGGATGGCCCCACATGAAGCCGTAATAGGCGCGCAGGTTGGCGAATTTCTCCCATGCGTTGCCGGGCATGCGGGCCAGCATCGAGCCCTTGCCATGCACCACCTCGTCATGGCTGATCGGCAGGATGAAATTCTCGGAAAAGGCGTAGTGCAGGCCGAAGGTCATCTGGTGGTGATGGTGCCGGCGATGGACCGGGTCGCGGCCCATATAGTCCAGCGTGTCGTTCATCCAACCCATGTTCCACTTGAAGCCGAAGCCCAGGCCGCCTTCATGCACCGGGGCGGAGACCTTGGGGTATGAGGTCGATTCCTCGGCCACCGTCATGATGCCCGGCGCCTCGCCATAGGTCAGGCGGTTCATCTCTTGCAGCATGGCGATGGCTTCGTAATTCTCGCGCCCGCCGTGCTTGTTCGGGACCCACTCGCCCTCGGCGCGGGAATAGTCGCGATACAGCATCGACGCGACCGCATCGACGCGCAGCCCGTCGACGTGATATTCCTGCAGCCAGTACAAGGCGTTGGCGGTCAGGTAGTTCATCACCTCGGCGCGGCCGTAATTGTAGATCAGCGTGTTCCAGTCCTGGTGAAAGCCCTCGCGCGGATCGGCGTGCTCGTAAAGCGCGGTGCCGTCGAACCGCGCCAGCCCGTGCGGATCGGTCGGGAAATGCCCGGGCACCCAGTCGAGGATCACGCCCAGCCCCGCCTTGTGCGCCGCGTTCACCAGGTCGCGGAACTCGTGCGGCGGGCCGAAGCGGATCGTCGGCGCGAACAGTCCGACGGGCTGATAGCCCCAGGAGCCGTCGAAGGGATATTCGCTGATCGGCAGCAGCTCGATATGGGTGAAGCCCATGCCCTTGGCGTATTCGACCAGTTCGACCGCCGCCTCGCGATAGGAGATCGGCCGGCCGCCGTCCTTGCGCCGCCAGCTGCCCAGATGCACCTCATAGATGCTGATCGGCCGGTCGCGGCGCTGCGCCTCGGCCCGCGTGCCCATCCAGCCGCCGTCCGACCAGCCATAGCCCGCGATGTCGCGCACGACCGAGGCCGTGGCCGGCGGATGCTGCGCGCCGAAGCCGACCGGATCCGCCTTTTGCGCCAGGCCGCCATAGGCGCCCATGATCTCGTATTTATAGGCGGTGCCCTCGCCCAGCCCGGGCATGAAGAATTCCCAGACGCCGGTGGCGCCGCGCCGGCGCATGACGTGGCGCCGGCCGTCCCAGGCGTTGAAATCCCCGATCAGCGAGACGCGGCGCGCATTCGGCGCCCAGACCGCGAAATGCGTGCCGCGCACGCCCTCATGCGTGATCACATGCGCGCCGAGCACGGTCCAGAGCCGGCGATGCGTGCCCTCGCCCAGCAGGTATTCGTCCATCTCGCCCAGCACCGGGCCGAAGCGATAGGCATCCTCGACCAGCCATTCCTGGCCCTCGGCGCGGCCGCGCAGCAGATAGGGCCCGGCGCCGGGCACCTTGCCGGAAAACAGCCCCGGCCAGCCCTGGACCGGCGCCAGCGGATGCGCCTTGCCCTCGACCACGGCCGCCATCTCGGTGGCGCCGGGGTCGAAGGTGGTGACATGCCGGACGCGGCCGCGCTGGTGCGGCCCCAGCACGGCAAAGGGGTCGTCAAAGCGGCCCTGCACGATCCGGTCCAGGATCGCCCTGTCCGCCACAATCTCCGGGTCGCTCGCTGCCATGGTATCCCCCTTCGCGTGGCGCCGCCGATGTCATTCCTGGGTGAGCAGGCTCCGCGCGCCCCAGATGTCCTGCATGTAGCCCCGGATCGTGCGGTCGGACGAGAACCAGCCCGAGCGCGTCATGTTCCAGGCCGCCATCCGCGCCCAGCCCTCGTGATCGGCATAGGCGAAATCGACCTCGCGCTGCGCCCGCCAGTAATCGGCGAAATCCGAGGCGACGAGGAAATAGTCCGACTGCGTCAGGTTCTGCACGATGCCGGCATAGCGGTCGGGCTCGCCCGGGCTGAAGGTGCCGCTGCGGATCGCCTCGATGGCGCGCGACAGGCGCGGATCGCCGGCCACCGCCTTGGCGGCATGGTCGGGAACGGTGCGGCGGGCCTCGGCCTCTTCGGCGGTCAGGCCGAAGAGGAAGAAATTCCGCGCCCCGACCCGCTCGCGGATCTCGACATTGGCGCCGTCCAGCGTGCCGATGGTCACCGCGCCGTTCAGCGCCAGTTTCATGTTGCCGGTGCCCGAGGCCTCTTTCCCGGCGGTCGAGATCTGTTCCGACAGGTCCGCCGTCGGGATCAGCCGCTCGGCCAGGGTGACGTTGTAGTTCGGCAGATAGATCACCTGCAGCTTTTCATTCGTCGCCGCATCGGCGTTGATGACGGCGGCCACGTCGTTGATCAGCCGGATGATGTCCTTGGCGAAGAAATAGCCCGGCGCCGCCTTGCCGCCAAAGATCTTGACCCGCGGCGTCCAGTCCGAGGACGGGTTCTCGCGCATCTCCTGCCACAGCGCGATGGCTTCCAGGATGTTCAGGTGCTGCCGCTTGTATTCGTGGATGCGCTTGATCTGGATGTCGAAGATCGCCTCGGGGTTCAGCATCAGCCCGTGCTCGCGCGCCACCCAGTCGCAAAGATCGGCCTTGTTGTCGGCCTTGACCCGGGCGAAGCGCGCCAGCCAGTCGGCATCCTCGACCAGCGGCTCCAGCCGCGCCAGCTGCTCGAGGTCGGCGACCCAGCCCTCGCCGATGCTTTCGGTGATCAGCCGAGACAGCCGCGGGTTGCAACTGTGCAGCCAGCGGCGCGGGGTGACGCCGTTCGTCTCGTTCACGATGCGGTCGGGCCAGATCCGGTTCTGGTCGGCAAAGACCGTGGTCTTCATCAGCCCGGTATGCAGCGCCGAGACGCCGTTCACCCGATTCGACATGATGAAGGACAGCTCGCCCATCCGCACCTTGCCGTCGCTGCGCGCGGCATTCCTGCGGTCGGGATGGGCCTTGGCGTCCGCCTCGTCGATGCGGTCGATGATCTGCAGGTGGCGCGGCAGCAGGCTGGCGAACAGCGCCTCGCCCCAGCTTTCCAGCGCCTCGGGCAGCAGGGTGTGGTTGGTATAGTTGACGCAGCCGCGGGTGATCCCGACCGCCTCGTCGAAGGGCAGGCCGCGTTCGTCATGCAGGATGCGCACCAGTTCCGGCGCGGCGACCGCCGGGTGGGTGTCGTTCATCTGGATCGCCACGCGCTGCGGCAGCAGGCGCAGGTCGGTGTGGTCCTGTTCGAACCGGCGCAGGATGTCGCGGATCGAGGCGGCCGAAAAGAAATATTCCTGCGTCAACCGCAGCCGCTTGCCCTTTTCGGTCGAATCCTCGGGGTAGAGCACGCGCGAGATGGTGCGGGCCAGCGCCTCGGCCTCGGCGGCGGCGGCGAAATCGCCGGCGTTGAAACGCGCCAGGTCGAAGGGATCGACCGCCCGCCCGGCCCAGAGCCGCAGCGTATTGGCCCAGTCGCCCTTCCAGCCGACGACCGGCGTGTCGAAGGCCTCGGCCTGGACGAAATCCTCGGGCTGCCACAGCGCCTTGCCGTCGCGGGTGACGACCTCGCCGCCGAAGCCCAGGGTAAAGCGGGATTCGGGACGCTCGAACTCCCAGACGTTGGGCTGGCGCAGCCAGTCCTCGGGCGCCTCGTGCTGGCGGCCGTCCACGAAGCTCTGCCGGAACAGGCCATTCTCGTAGCGGATGCCATAGCCATAGGCTGGGCAGCCCAGCGTCGCGAGCGATTCCATGAAGCAGGCGGCCAGCCGGCCCAAGCCGCCGTTCCCCAGCGCCGCGTCGGGTTCGTCGCGCAAGACCGCGTCCCAGTTCAGGCCAAAGCCTTCGATCGCCGCCCGGGCCTGGTCGGCCAGCTGCAGGTTGGCGATATTGTCCTCGAGCAGCCGGCCGATCAGGAATTCCATCGACAGGTAATAGACGCGCTTCGGATCGGCGCGATAAGTGCGGCGGGTCGACTCCATCCAGCGGTCGACGATGCGGTCGCGCACCACATGGCTCAGCGCCAGCCGCCAGTCGAAGACCTGCGCATGTTCGGGATCCTTGCCCAGCGTATAGGTCAGATGCCGCAGGATCGCATCGCGGAATTCGGTGGTGGGCATATCCTTGGCCATTCGCTACCTGTCAAAAATCAATACGCCAGCGCGCGCCGGCGCCCCAAGCCAAGTCTGCTTAAAGCACCAGCGAGCGCAACCCGCGCAAGGAAAAATGTTAGCGTTAACCGGAATTCTGGCCGGCGTGGCATGGCTGCGTCAGCGGATTTTCCGCCCCCGCGCTGAAATCACCCGAGGTTTGGCCGGTAAACAAAAGGCAATGCGGGATATTCCCAAAGCGCCGGATTTCCGCTCAGAAATCCAGCCCCAGGTCCAGCGTGCGGGCAGAATGCGTCAGCGCGCCGACCGAGATGTAATCCACCCCCGTCGCCGCCACCTCGGCCACCCGGCCGAGTCGCATGTTGCCCGAGGCTTCCAGCACCAAACGGCCGGCATTCATCGCCACCGCCTCGGCCAGCGTCGGTGTGTCCATGTTGTCCAAGAGCACGACATCAGCGCCGCCCTCATCCAGCACCTCGGCCAGCTGGTCGAGGCGGTCGACCTCGATCTCGACCCGCATCATATGCGAGGCGCGGGCCTTGACCGCCGCCAGCACCGGCCGGATGCCGCCCGCCGCCGCGATGTGGTTGTCCTTGATCAGGATGGCGTCCGACAGGCTGAAGCGGTGGTTGAAGCCGCCGCCATGCAGCACCGCCTGCTTTTCCACCAGCCGCAGGCCCGGCGTGGTCTTGCGGGTGCAGGTGATGCGGGCTTTCGTGCCCCTGGTCGCGGCCACGAACGCGGCCGTCATCGTGGCGATGCCGGTCAGCCGGCCGGCAAAGTTCAGCGCCACCCGTTCCGCCGACAGGATCGAGGCCGCCTCGCCCGCGATCTCGGCCAGCACGGCGCCCTTGTCGAAACGCCCGCCATCCGCGACCAGGGCGCGGAATTGCAGGGACGGATCGACCAGCCGGAAGGCGATGGCCGCCAGCTGCATGCCCGAGGCGACGCCCGGCTCGCGCGCGACGATGCGGGCGGTGTAATGCGTGCCGGCCGGGATCACGGTGCGGGTGGTGATGTCGCCATAGGTGCCCAGATCCTCGGCCAGGGCGGCGCGGATCAGCGGTTCCAGGACCAGGTCGGGCAGCGGGGGCATCGCGGTCATGTCGTCTCCGGTTCAAGGCGGGCGCGGATCGCCAGCGCCTCGGCAAGCCGCAGGCGCGAGCGGCGGGGCGTGGCGTCGGTCTGCGGAAAGTCGCTGCGGCAATGCGCGCCCCGGCTTTCGCGCCGCATCAGCGCGGCAGCGGCGATCAGCGTGGCCGTCGCCGTCATGTTGAGCAAGGCCGGGCAATCGGGCTGGGCGGCCTCGACGGCGGCAATCTCGCGCAGGCAGCGGGTCAGGCCCGCGGCGTCGCGGACGACGCCGGCGCCCGCCGTCATGGCCTGGCGCAACCGGGCGACCAGCGCCGGGTCGGGTCCCGGCGCGGGGGCCAGTTCGGGCAGCACCACCGGCGCGGCATCCCCGGCCTCGGGCAGCGCCGCCTCGATCGCAAGCGCGCAGCGGCGGGCATAGACCAGCGCCTCCAGCAGCCCGTTCGAGGCCAGCCGGTTCGCGCCATGCAGCCCGGTCGAGGAGGCCTCGCCGCAGACCCACAGGCCCGGCAGGCTGGCCCGGCCATCCGCGTCCACCGCCACCCCGCCCATGTGGTAATGCGCGGCGGCCGCCACCGGGATCTGGGACTGGGTGGGGTCGATCCCCGCCCGGGCGCAGGCCCCCGCCACGGCCGGAAACTCGGTCAGGATGCGCGGACCCAGACAGGCGCGCGTGTCCAGCGCCGGCCGCAGCCCGGCTTGCGTCTGGGCATAGATCGCGCGCGCCACCACGTCGCGAGGCGCCAGTTCCGCATCGGGATGCAGCGCCAGCATGAAGCGCTCGCCCAAGGCGTTGACCAGATGCGCGCCCTCGCCGCGCAGGGCCTCGGTCGCCAGCGGCGCCGGATCCTCGCCGCAGTCGATGGCGGTCGGGTGGAACTGCACGAATTCCGCATCGGCGATCACCGCGCCCGCCCGCGCCGCCATGCCGATCACCTGGCCGCGGATACGCGGCGGGTTGGTGGTCAGCGCGTAAAGCCCGCCCGAGCCGCCGCCGGCCAGCAGCACCGCCGGCGCTCGGATCAGCACCGGCGCCGAGCCCTGCGGCCCGGCCTGCGTCACCTCGACGCCCGCCACGCGGCCCGCTTCGACGCGCAGGCCGGTGGCCATCACCCCCTCCAGCACCTGCACCGAGGGCGTCTCGCGCACCTGGGCGACCAGCGCCCGCATGATCTCGGCCCCGGCCTGGTCGCCGCGCACCCGGACCACGCGGGCAAAGCTGTGCGCCGCCTCGCGCGACATGACATAACCGCCATCCGGCTTGCGGTCGAAGGGCGTGCCGAGCCGGGTCAGGTCCAGGATATGCGCGCGCGCCTCTTCGGTGACCAGCCGCGCGACATGCGCATCCACGGTTCCCGCACCGGCGCGCAAGGTGTCGCGGGCATGCGCCTCGGCGGAATCGGCCGGGTCCATCGCCGCCGCCACGCCGCCCTGCGCCCAGGCCGAGCTCGCGCCCTGCCCCAGCACCTCGGGCGAGATCATCAGCACCGGGTGCGGCGCCAGCTTCAGCGCCGCGTAAAGCGCGCCGAGGCCCGCACCGACGATGACCACGCGCCCCGTGGCAAGCGTGGCCATGTTCACGCGGCCAGCCTGCGCGACAGGTCGATCATGCGCTGCACGGCGCGGCGGGCCGGTTCGGCGACGGCCGGGTCGACCTCGACCACGCCAGTCATGGAATGCAGCGACCACAGCACCTTTTCCAGGGTGATCTTCTGCATATAGGGGCACATGTTGCAGGGCCCCAGGAACTCGACTCCCGGGTTCGCGTCCGAGATGTTCGAGGCCATGGAACATTCCGTCACCAGCATGACCTGCTTCGGCTGCTCGGCCGTCACCCAGTCCTGGATATTCGCGGTCGAGCCGGCGTAATCCGCCTCGGCCACCACCTCGGGCGGGCATTCGGGATGGGCGATGATCTTCAACCCCGGGTTCCAGTCGCGGAAGTCGCGCAGGTCCTGCGCCGTGAACTGCTCATGCACAATGCAGGCGCCGTCCCACCAGACCACGCGCTTGTTGGTGACCTTGTTCGCCACGTTCTGCGCCAGCCACTTGTCGGGGGTCATGATGACCGTGTCACCCTCCAGCGCCTGGACGATCTGCACCGCGTTCGCGCTGGTGCAGCAGATGTCCGAGGCGGCCTTCACCTCGGCGGTGGTGTTGACGTAGCTGACCACCGGCGCGCCCGGATAGCGTGCGCGCATCTCGGCGATTCCCGCGGCGGTGATGCTTTCGGCCAGCGAGCAGCCTGCCTCCATGTCCGGCATCAGCACGGTCTTTTCCGGGTTCAGGATCTTCGAGGTCTCGGCCATGAAATGCACGCCGCATTGCACGATGATGTCGGCCTCGACCTCGGTCGCCTTGATCGCCAGGTGCAGGCTGTCGCCCACCACGTCGGAAATCCCGTGATAAATCTGCGGCGTCATGTAGTTATGCGCCAGCACCACGGCATTGCGCTGCTTCTTCAGCGCGTTGATGGCGCGGACATAGGGGGCGTGGATCGCCCAGTCCGGCCAGGGCATCACCCGGCCCATGCGGGCATGGATGTCGGCCATCGACTGCGCGAGCTCCAGCGAGGGCTCGAGGTCGTAACAGGCGGCAAGCTCGCCCCGAATGGTCGTCAGATCGAGCATGATATCCCCCCGGCTCTGCCCGCGTCGCAACGCCCCCTGCATATAGCGCTGCCGGGCCCTGATGCCAGAGCCGCCGGGGACGTAATGCGCGGTTCCTAAAGGAAGCATGACGCTGGGGCAACGGCATTGCCGGCCGCCCGGCCCGGCCGGCGCGATTTTCCCGGGCGCATTGCCCGCAAAACCGGCAGGTGGTCAGCCGGCCCAGGTGGCCGGCATCAGCCCGCGCAGCGCATTGCCGACCCAGAGCCGCACGCGCGGCAGGTCGTCGCCCGCCAGCAATTCCTCGCGGCAGGCACGGCTCGCCAGCATCTCGGCCCGCAAGACGCCGTCGAGCAGGCCCGAGGCCAGCGGCGGCGTGCAGAGCCCCTCGCCCCGGTCGAAGAAAACCGTGGTGATGGTGCCGTCGCAGACCTCGCCGCGCTGGTTCAGGAAGATCGCCTCATGGATGCCCGGCGGCAGCGCGGCACGGGCGGCGTCGTAATGCGCCCGCCGCGTGGTCTTGAGCCGCAGCCAGGGGTCGTCCGCGTCCAGCCGCGCCCCGGCCAGCGCCAGGTGCCACAGCGGCGGCGAAGGCGGCAGCGCGGCCTGCGTCACCGCGACGCGGCCGGCGCGGTCCAGCGTCAGCCGCAGCCGGGCGGGCTGGCCTTTCGGGCCGGTCAGCGCCGCGCCGGCCTGGGCCGTATCGCAGGGCCAACCCAGCGCCCGGGCGCCGCGCGCCAGCCGTGCGAGGTGGCCGGCCAGCCGGGGACAGACGGCGCCGTCCCACAGCGCGGTCTCGATCAGCCTCAGCTGCGGGTCGTCAGATCCTGCGCGTAACGGGCTTTCCACAGCGCCTCCTCCCATTCGCCATCGGCGGTCGAATCCTGCACCACGCCGCCGCCCACGTTCAGCGTCACCGCGCCGTCCGGCCAGACCGACAGCGTCCGGATCGCGACCGAGAAGGCGGCCGCGCCATCGGGCGCCATCCAGCCGATCGCGCCGCAATAGACGCCGCGCGGGAAGGGCTCGACCTCGCGGATGATCTGCATGGCGCGGATCTTGGGCGCGCCGGTGATCGAGCCGCAGGGAAACAGCGCCCGCATCATCGCGCCCAGATCGGCCGGCTGCGCAAGCTGGCCCACCACGCGCGAGCTCATCTGGTGCACGGTGGCGAAGCTGTCCACGGCGAAAAGCTCGGGCACCCGGACCGAGCCCACCCGCGAAATCCGGGCGATGTCGTTGCGCAGCAGGTCCACGATCATCAGGTTCTCGGCCCGGTTCTTTTCCGAACCCGCGAGCCCCGCCGCCAGCGCCGCATCGCGCGCCGGGTCGGGGTCGCGCGGCGCCGTGCCCTTCATCGGCCGCGCCTCGATCCGGCCCTGCGCGTCGAGGCTGAAGAACAGCTCGGGCGAGCGCGAGACAACGACCGGCCCGGTGCCCATGTCCAGATAGGCGCCGTAGCCGACCGGCTGGCGCGCCGCCAGCGCCGCATGAAGCTGCCAGGCCGAGCCATGCCGCAGCTGCGCCTGCAACGGAAAGGTCAGGTTGATCTGGTAGCAATCGCCGGCCGCGATATAGTCCAGCGTGCGGGCAAAGGCCTTGCGATAATCCTGGCGGGAAATCATCGGGCTTATCGGAGAAAGCTCGACGGCGTCGAAGTCCGGCAGGACCGGCGCCGGCTCGGGCCCGTCATAGGCGGCAAAGGCCATCAGCGGCGTGCGCCGCGCGGGCGGCATGGCCTCGGCCAGCACCGGCTCCAGCGCATAGCCCAGCTCATAGGACAGATAGCCCGCGATCCAGGCGCCCTGCCGGCGCAGCGCCTCAAGCCGGGCGAGCGCCGGCGCCACCGCCTCGGGCCGCTCGACCAGCACCAGTTCGCGCGGCTGTCGGAACAGCGCCGGCTGCCCGCCGGGACCGAATTCGCAAAGGATCACACCCGCCTCCGTTCTCGCGGCGCGGATTAGCACGGCGGCCGGCCCGCGAACAATGGGGCATCAGCCCGAGGCGAGCGGCATCGAGAAGGTGAAGCGCGTCTCGGCCTCGGACGATTGCACGCTCAGCGACCCGCCATGCGCCCGCGCGATCTGCGCGGCGATGTAGAGCCCCAGTCCCAGCCCGCCATGGACCGCGCCGTCCTGGCGGAAATACGGCTGGAACAGCCGCTCCTGCGCCTCGGCCGGGATCGGCTGGCCGCCATTCGCGACCGAAAGCTCGAACCGTCCGGCCACG
Source organism: Paracoccus sp. DMF (assembly GCF_004407025.1). Taxonomy (NCBI): domain Bacteria; kingdom Pseudomonadati; phylum Pseudomonadota; class Alphaproteobacteria; order Rhodobacterales; family Paracoccaceae; genus Paracoccus; species Paracoccus sp. DMF. The sequence goes on along the minus strand of NZ_SOKV02000008.1, from coordinate 126,621 downwards.
CTGGCGGCGCTGACGCGGATCGGCGTGTCGGGGCAGCCATGCGTCACCGCATTGCCGAGCAGGTTGGAAAACATCTGCGCGAAACGCAGCGGATCGACCGCCGGCTCGGCCGCGATGTGCAGGTCGGTCTCGATCCGGCGCTCGGGATGGGCGCGGGCGATCTCGTCCAGCACCGCGCCCAGCGTCCGGGTCAGCGGCACGTCGCTGGCCGGGTCGATGCGGATGCCGCCCGCCAGCCGGCCGCGCGCCAGGTCCAGCAGGTTCTCGACCAGTTGGGTCATACGCTCGGTGGTCTGGCGCATGGCATCGACCAGCTCGCGATGCTCGTCGTCCAGATCGCCGCGGCCCAGGATATTGGTGCCGGCCCGCAGCGCCGCCAGCGGATTGCGCAGGTCATGGCCCAGCACGGCCAGGAACTGCTCGCGCAGCCGGGCGGTCTCGCGCGTTTCGGCCAGCTCCTGCCGGCTGGCCCGCAGCGCGCGGCGATCCTCGATATGGCGGGCGATGAGCTGGGCGAACAGCCCGAACAGGCCGGGCACGGCGCTGTCGCGCAGCCGGTTGGGGCGGGCATCGAAGCCGCAGAGCGTGCCGAAGACCAGGCCGTCCGGCAGGGTGATCGGCACCGAGATATAGCTGACGATGCCGTATTGCCCCGGCAGCGGGTGCGTGGAATAGACCGGATCGTTCGGCGCATCGTCGAAGATCACCGCATCGCCGGTTGCGCAGACGCCCTGGCAGAAGGTCTGCGCCAGCGGCAGCTCGGTGCCGGACGCCAGGCCGAAGCCGATCCGGTCCCGGGCATTGCAGGCCATCCAGCGTTCGCGGGTCACATGCGCCACCGCGACGACGCCCAGCCCGGTGATCTGGCAGATGACCTCGAGAATCTCGTCGATAGCGGCGATGTCCGCGACCTCGGCCGCCCAGTCCTCAACACTCACCGACACGTCATCCCTCCCGACCCAACAGGCGGACGCTAGAGCGCGGGTGCAGCGCCGTCACGCGAAATCGGCGGGGTTGACGCCGGGACAGCCCCCGGCGCCGACACTCAGCCCTTGAGCAGCGCGCGCAGGCTGGCCATGGCACGCTCGGGATCCTCGCGATAGCCGATCAGCCCGGCATATTCGCCCTGATCGTCGAAGAGCAGCATGGTCGAGGAATGGTCCATGCTGTAGCCGCCGCCCTCTTGCGGCACCTTGCGGGCATAGATGCGGAAGGCCTTGACCGCCTTGGCGACCTCCTCCGGGCTGCCCGAGACGCCGATCACCCCCGGCGCCCAGGAGACATAATCGCGCAGCGTCTCGACCGAGTCGCGCTCGGGGTCGACGGTGACGAAGAACACCCGCAGCTTGTCGGCATCAGGGCCCAGCTCCTCGCGCCAGCCGGTGACATCGCCCAGCGTGGTCGGGCAGACGTCCGGGCAATGGGTGAAGCCGAAGAACACCGCCGAGGCCTTGCCCTTCAGCGCCGCCTGGCTGAATTCGCTGCCGTCGGTGGCCTGCAGGCGATAGTCGCCGCGCCCCAGGGCGGCGGTGCCGGTGTCCGAAAGCTGCGTCAGCCGGGGCGAGACGACCTGCGTCCAGCCCACGATCCCCAGCGCCACCACCACCAGCGCCCAGAGCAGGTAACGCAGCTTGCGCAGCGATCCGCCGCGATCAGTGCCCGCCATGTCCGCCTCCTTTCGCGTCATGCTTGCCCGAACCCATCGGACCCACCGTCATCGGCAGCTCGACCGGCCCGGCCTTTTCGAACTCCAGCGTGACCGCCACGGTCTCGCCCTCGGCCAGCGGCTTCTTCAGATCCATGAACATGATGTGATAGCCGCCGGGTTTCAACTCGACCGTGCCGCCGGCGGGGATGGCCAGGCCGTCGGGCAGCGCGCGCATCTGCATCACCTCGCCCTGCATCGCCATTTCGTGGATCTGGGCGTCGTCGCTGACCTCGGGCGCGCGGACGGCGACCAGCCGGTCCTCGGCACCGCTGTTGGCGATGGTCAGGAAGGCGCCGCCGACGGGTGCGCCGGGCGGCGTCGCGCGCGCATAGGCGCCGCTGATCTTCAGCGTGCCCAGCACCACCGGCGCGGCGGCCGGGGCATGACCGTGGCCGCCGGCCTTGGCCTCGGTCACCGTGACCGCGGGCGCGGGGTTGGGCAGTTCCTCGTTGCCCGAGACATCGGTCCAGTCCGCCTTGCCCGAGGCGCATTCCTGCACGGTCGGGAAATACAGCACCGTGCCCGGCGCCACGTCCTTGCCGACGGTGCCGCGGATGACGAATTCGTCATACCAGTCGTCCTGCAACTCGCCGCCCGACCAGACCACCTGGCGCGTGCCTTCGGTCATCGGCGTGCCGTGGTTGTCGAAGGGTTTGGCATAGGCGCCCTTGACGGTTTCCAGCGTCCAGCCGGCCTTGGGCATCGGCTTGGCGTTGTAGAAGCCCTCGGGCAGATCGACCCGCAGCGCTTGGGTGGCCTGGCCATCGCAGCCATGGCCGATGCGGATGACCGCGCGATAGGCGGCGCCGGCCGGGGTCTCGGCCGCTTCCAGCGTGGCATGGGCCAGCGCCGGCACGGCGGCAAGGCCCAGGGTCGCGGCGCAGAGGGCGCCAAGGATAGGATTTTGCATGATAATTCTCGTCTGACGGGGTGGGCCGCGCCGCATGGGCGCCGGCATGTCGGTCTGCGGTGTCGGTCAGACGAGGCCCGGCGGCCCCCGAGCCGGGGCGGCGCGCACCACCGCGCGATGCAGATGCCCAGGCCGTTCCGCCGCCCGCGCGATGCGATGCGGCTGCGGCACTGGCGGCAGGGCGGCTGTCGGCGCCGCCTGCAGCAGCGGCTGGTTGTGCGGCGCCCAGTGGCAGGGATGCTGGTCGCCGTCGGGGGATTGCGCCGGCTTGACGCTGCCGTCGGCGGCCATGACCATCTCGACCATGTCGCCGCCGGCGCAGAGCACGACGGTCACGCCGCCGGCGGCATCGCGGGCAAGCATGTTGCCCGGCACGATCAGCGAGGCCAGCAGGAACGGCAGCACGGCCAGCCAGACCGTCAGTCGGCGGGTGATGCTGCCTTGGCGATGCCGGGCCCTGGAGGTCATGGTTCCTGCGCGAAAGCGGTCCTGTCCCTTGGGGATGGCAGAAAACCCCGCGCCGGGAAAGGGACAATGTGCCGCAGCACCCGCCCGGCTTGAGCCTGCCGCGCCTTGCGCTAATCTGGCCGCACCCAAGCGAGAGGCATTGCCATGGCCGAGATCACCCTGCTTGTCGGCAAGGCCGCCCCCCTGCCCGGCTCCGACCAGACCAGCGGCATCGACAAGCATCCCGTCGACCGGCCGCTGCGGCTTGGTCCGGAGGGATTCGAAGGCGACGAGCAGGCCGACCGCCGCGTGCATGGCGGCCCCGAGAAGGCGGTGCATCATTATGCCTTCGATCACTATGCGGGCTGGGCGCAGGAACTGGCGTCCTTGGCGCCGGGGATTCCACACCCCCGGACCCGCGAGATACCGGGGGTTTCACACCCCCGGACCCCCGTGGGATATTTCTCCAAGAAAGAATTGCTCGGGGCGCCCGGGGCCTTCGGCGAGAATATCTCGACGCGGGGGCTGACCGAGGCGGATGTGGCGGTGGGCGACGTCTTCCGGCTGGGCTCGGTGCTGGTCCAGGTCAGCCAGGGGCGGCAGCCGTGCTGGAAACTGTCGCGGCGCTTCGGCGTGGCGGACATGGCGCGCCGGGTGCAGGACAGCGGCCGCACCGGCTGGTATTACCGCGTGCTGGAACCGGGGGTCGTCGCGCCCGGAGACCGCATCGAGCGGATCGACCGCATGGCGCCCGAGTGGTCCCTGGCCCGGCTGTGGCGCGCGCTTTACGTCGATCGCATGAACCTGGCCGAATTGCAGGGCATCGCCGCGCTCGAGGTGCTGGCCGAGGGCTGGCGCCGCTATGCCGTCCGCCGGCTGGAGAGCGGCCGGGTCGAGGACTGGTCGCGCCGGCTCGAGGGCGGCGCATGAGCCTGGTGATCTCGATCCAGAGCCAGGTGGTCATGGGCCATGTCGGCAATTCCGCCGCCGTCTTTCCGATGCTGGCGGCGGGGCTCGAGGTCGCGCCGGTGCCGACGGTGATCTTTTCCAACACGCCGGATTATCCCACGCTGCGCGGCCGGCCGCTGCCGGCGGATTTCTTCGCGGAGCTGCTGCAGGGCCTGTGGGACCGCGAGTTGCCGCAGCGCGCCGACTTCCTGCTTTCGGGCTATATCGGCTCGGTCGAGGTCGCGGGCCTGCTGGCCGATTTCGTCGCCCGCGCCAAGGCGGCGAACCCGCGCCTGCGCTATTACTGCGATCCGGTCATGGGGGATGAACTGCCCGGCCTGTATGTTCCGCACGCCATCGCCGACACCTTTCGGGACCGGCTGCTGCCCCTGGCCGACATCGCCTCTCCGAACCCGTTCGAGGTCGCGCATCTGACCGGGCAGCCCGTCGCCGAACTGGCCGATATTCCGCGCGTGGCCCAAGCCCTGCGCATGGCGCCCGGCGCAGAACTGATCGTGACCGGCTGCCGGCTGCGCGAAACGGCCGAAGGCATGCTGGAAAGCGTCATCCACGGCCCCTCGGGCCTCAGCCGCCACCCGACGGCGCATCTGCCCCTGGCGATGGCGGGGACGGGCGACCTGTTCGCCGGCCTCGTCACCGCCGCCCTGGGCCGAGGCCGGCCCCTGCCCCAGGCGGTGGACTTTGCCCAGGTCCAGACGGCCCGCGCCCTCAAGCGCGGCGCAGAACTCGGCACCAAAGAGGTCGTCCTGACCGACCCCGATTTCCGCGCGGCGCTTCTGACCCTCTAGCCCTTCTCCGTTTTCCAAGTACCCCGGGGGAGGCGCGCGGAACGCGCGACGGGGGCAGAGCCCCCTAGCCCTTCTTCAGCGCATTCATCAGCGCCGCCCCCAATGCGCCCGGCGCGCCGCTGGCGGGGCCGGCCGATTTCGGGCCCCGCCCGGGCTGCGCCTTGGGTGCACGCTCGGCCTGCGCATCGCGCGCGCTCGCGCCGCCGTCCTTGCGCATGGTCAGGCCGATGCGCTTGCGGACCACGTCCACCTCGGTCACGCGCACCTTGACCACGTCGCCGACCTTCACCACCTCGTTGGGATCCTTGACGAAACGGTCGGCGAGCTGGCTGATGTGCACCAGCCCGTCCTGGTGTACGCCGATATCGACAAAGGCGCCGAAGGCCGCGACATTGGTCACCGTCCCTTCCAGGCTCACGCCGGGTCTCAAGTCCTTGATGTCCTCGATCCCCTCGGCAAAGCTCGCGGTAACGAAGCTCGGGCGCGGGTCGCGGCCGGGCTTTTCCAGCTCGGCCAGGATGTCGCGCACCGTCGGCAGGCCAAAGCTTTCGTCGACGAAGGCTTCGGCGCGCAGGCCCGCCAGCGCCTGCGGCTGGCCCATGATCTGGCGGATGTCGCGGCCGCAGGCAGCGACGATGCGGCGCGCGAGACCGTAAGCCTCGGGGTGGACCGAGGAGGCGTCGAGCGGCTCCTTTCCGTCGCGGATGCGCAGGAAGCCGGCGGATTGTTCAAAGGCGCGTGGCCCGAGCCCGGTTACCTTTTTCAGCGCCGCGCGCGAGGGGAAGGCGCCGTTCTGGTCGCGCCAGGCGACGATGTTCTGCGCCAGCGACGGCCCCAGCCCCGCGACATGCGCCAGCAGCGGCGCCGAGGCGGTGTTCAGGTCGACGCCCACCGCGTTCACCGCATCCTCGACCACCGCCTCCAGCGTGCGGGCCAGCTGGCGCTGGTCGACGTCGTGCTGATACTGGCCGACGCCGATCGATTCCGGCGGCACCTTGACCAGTTCGGCCAGCGGATCCTGCAAGCGCCGCGCGATCGAGACCGCGCCGCGCAGGGACACGTCCAGGTCGGGGAATTCACGCGCCGCCAGCTCGGAGGCCGAATAGACCGAGGCGCCGGCCTCGCTGACGATGACCTTGACCGGCACCTTGACGCCTTGGGGCAGGCGCTTGAGCACATCGGCGACCATGCGCTCGGTCTCACGGCTGGCGGTGCCGTTGCCGATGGCGATCAGCTCGATCTTGTGGCGCAGGATGGCGGCGGCCAGCGCGGCCTCGGCGCCGCGCAGGTCGGATTTCGGCGGAAAGGGATACAGCGTCGCCGTCTCGACCAGCTTGCCGGTCGCATCGACGGCGGCCAGCTTGACGCCGGTGCGGATGCCGGGGTCAAGGCCGACGGTCGGGCGCGGCCCCGCGGGCGAGGCCAGCAGCAGATCCTTGAGATTGCGGGCGAAAACCCGGGTCGCCTCGGCATGGGCGCGGCTGCGCAGCTCGGCCAGCAGGTCGATGTACATGGTGTTCGACAGCCGTACGCGCCAGCACCAGCCGGCCATCTTGCGCAGCCAGGCATCGCCCGGCAGGGTGCCCAGCCGCCCCAGCGCCTGGGCAACGATGCCCTCGGCCCGGGCCGCGCCGGTCTCGGGTTCGGGGGCGATCTCGACCGTCAGCACCTCTTCCTTGACGCCGCGCAGGATCGCCAGGGCGCGATGCGCGGGAATGGCGGACCATTTCTCGGCATGGGCGAAATAGTCGCTGAACTTGGCGCCGGCCTGCTCCTTGCCCGGCACCACACGCGCCGAAACGACGGCCTCGGCCTGCATGAATTCGCGCAGCCGGCCCAGCAGGGCGGCGTTTTCGGACAGCTCCTCGACCAGGATGTCGCGGGCGCCGTCCAGTGCCGCCTTCACCTCGGGCACCGTCTCAGTCAGATAGGCGGCGGCCAGCGTCTCGGGCGGGGCGGCCCGGTCGGCCTGGATGGCGCGCAGCAGCGGCTCCAGCCCGTTTTCGCGCGCGATCATCGCCTTGGTGCGGCGCTTGGGCTTGAAGGGCAGGTAGATGTCCTCGAGCGCGGCCTTGGTCTCGGCGCCCGCGATGGCGCGGGCCAGATCCTCGGTCAGCTTGCCCTGGGACTGGACCTGGTCGCGGATCGCCAGGCGCCGCGCCTCGAGCTCGCGCAGATAGGCCAGCCGTTCCGACAGGTTGCGCAGCTGGGTGTCGTCAAGGCCGCCCGTCACCTCCTTGCGGTAGCGGGCGACGAAGGGCACCGTGGCGCCACCGTCCAGAAGCCCGGTCGCGGCAACGACCTGCGCCGGGCTTGCGTTGATTTCCTGGGCGATGATGCGGGCGATGCGGTCGGCTGCGTCCAATTCCGGCGTCCTTTCCTGCTGGACCGCCAGTCTTACCCAAAGCCGCCGCGCCCGCCAAGCGCCGCGGTTCAGCTCAGCCGCAGGGCCGAGCGCAGCTGGGTTTCGAAGCCGGCGTCCAGACGCGGCAGGCGCATGTCGCCCTGCGTCGTCTCCATCGCGCGCCACAGGTTGGCGACCGCTTGCCAGTTCAGGTCCGGCTCGACCTCGGTTTCGACCAGATGCAGCTGGCCGGCCAGCCAGCGGAAGGCTACCCCCGCCAGCAGCGCGTTGGCATGGGCCAGCGCCTGATCGGCCAGATCGTCGTCCAGCTGGGCCTCGGCGATCGACAGGAAGCCGCCGAGATCCTGTTCAAGGAAAAGATTCTGCGCCTCGATCAGGTAGCTTTCGCAGATCGAGAAGCCCAGTTCGCACCATTCCGGCACCGAGCCCGTAAAGCCCAGCCCGGCGATTTCGATGCCCGAGCCATGCAGATGGTCGAACACCCATTCGCCAGCCGCTTGCGCCGCGCCTGCAACATGCAGGGACTTACCATTCACCACCATCACCCACCAACCGAAAATTGAGACCATTCAATGAAATACAATTAAAGCGATCTCGGGTCCCGGAGGCCAGTTAACCTTTGGGACAGGTGTGACCGGTGTCCTGACGGTGAGTCAGGCCACTGAAAAGGCGAAACTTTCCAGCCCCTCGCCTGATCAGGGACTGAGCTTTCCGGTTGTGCGAACCAAGGGAAAACCCAACCCCAACCTGCAAGGGCACGATTCGATGCGCGGCCGGACACCCCGGCCGCACACCCGCGTCAGTTGAAGTCGAAGACGTTCGACAGCAGGATCGTGTCGCCGGTGTTGAAGGTCAGCAGCGTGCCCCGCGCCACCTCCGAGACCGAATAGCTCATCCCGCGGTCGAATTGCAGGATGTCCACGCCCTCGTCGAAGGCCAGCACGGTGTCGTGGCCGAAGCCGGCGTGGAAGACCAGCGTGTCGACGTCGCCGTCGCCCTGGGCCTGCCAGCTGTTGAAGTCGCCATTGGCCGAGATCAGGTCGTTGCCGCGCCCGCCCTCGATGGTGTCGCGATCCTCGCCGCCCTCCAGCGTGTCGCGGCCATTGGTGCCGATCAGCAGGTCGTTGTCCCAGCGGGTGTTGAACTGGATGCCGGTCGCATTGACGCCGACACTGGCATTGGCACCGGTCACCGTGTCGCGGCCCTGGTGGGTCCAGCCCTGCTCCATGCCCTGGAAGTGCAGCACGCTGTGGACATCGCCCATGTCGGTATAGGCGCGGCCCTTCGAGCTGGTGATATATTCGACATAAGCGCCGGTGTGATCCGGCTCGACCGACCAGATGTTGATCAGGTCGTGGCCGCCGCCGCCATAGATCGTGTCATTGCCCGGCGCCACGTCGTCGCCCAGGCCCCAGCGGATGTTTTCATCGCCGGCGCCGCCATAGATCAGGTCGTGGCCGGTCGAGGACTGGATGAAGTCGTTGCCGGCCCCGCCCCAGATCGAGTCGTTGCCCGCGCCGCCGTCCAGCACGTCGTCGGTCGCGGTGCCGGTGATGATGTCCTGGCCGGCCCCGGCATAGATGGTGACGCCATGCACCGGCGTGCCGGAATGCGCCTCCTTCAGGATCGAGCCGGCGGCGCGGATCGTGTCATTGCCGCTGGTGCCGTAGAAACGCTCGATTCCCTCGAATTTCAGGCTGTGGCCGCCGACCTTGGCCAGCCCGTCTTCGGTGGTGGCGAAGCGGACGTTGACCCCGGCATTGCCCTGGATGTGCAGCTGGTCGCCGCCCGAGCGGTCCAGATAGGGGTTCGGATCATAGCGTTCGCCCTGGTCGCCGCCGATGAACGTATCCCGGCCGCTGGGGGTCCAGTAGAAGGTATCCGCGCCGGTCAGCCCCTGGATGCGGTCGTTCACAGACGTGCTGTAGATGAGATCGTCGTTGTTTGTTGGCATGTGGTGTCCTTTCTCGGGGCTTGGCTAAGCACGCGAGGCTTCCGCCGGTAAAGCTGGCCGATTCGGCTGCGGCGCCATCGCGCCGAAAGCCTGTGACCCGCTTGGCAAGAAGCTGCTGGCCTGTCCTCCTCTATGCTTGCGCAGGCTAAATTGGACATATTAAGGACGGGTGAATTGCGGGGAGATTCACTCTGGGCGTGCAAAAATCGTGCGATACCCACAGGATAAGTCATGCCTGCCCGATGGCCCGATGCACGGAAAACCTGCGCAGGACGCGAATCGGCCGTGACTGGCCGCTCTGCGGATGATCCGGTGCTGTTTCGGTGGTGCGGGTAGAGGGACTTGAACCCCCACGCCTTGCGGCGCCAGGACCTAAACCTGGTGCGTCTGCCAATTCCGCCATACCCGCGGCGCGATCCGGGGGCCAGGGCCGGCGGATCGCTGCCGTCATAGCAAAGCCCCTCGGCGCGTGCGAGCGGAAAAGTCAGCCCGCCAGCCGGCGCAGCACCGCCGGAAGGCGCTCGGGCAGATCCTCTGCGATCAGGCCGGGGCCGAAATCGCGCGCCGCTTCGGCATGCAGCCAGGCGCCGGCACCGGCGGCGGCCAGCGGCGCCAAGCCGCGCGCCAGCAGGCCGGCGACAATCCCGGTCAGCACGTCGCCCGCCCCCGCCGTCGCCAGCCAGGGCGCCGCGTCGGCGCCCAAGGCGGCGGCGATGCAGGCGGTGCCGTCCGGGGCCGCGACCACCGTGTCGGGCCCCTTAAGCAGGACCGCGCAGCCGGCCCGCGCCGCCGCCAGCCGCGCCGCGTCCAGCCGCGAGAAGGCCGGCCCCGCCTCGGCCGGCGCCGCAAGCCGGGCGGCGAGATCGGGAAACAGCCGGGCGAACTCGCCGCCATGCGGCGTCAGCAGCACGCGGGGGTGCAGCGCCGCGAACAAGGCCTCGGGGCGGTCGGCAAAGGCGGTCAGCGCATCGGCGTCGAGCACCGCGGCGCGGCCCGAGCCCAGCGCCTCGGGCACCAGCGCCCGGGCCCGTTCGAGGCCCAGCCCCGGCCCCAGCGCCACGGCGCTGAGCCGCGCATCGCGCAGCAAAGCGCGCAGCCCGGCGGCATCGGCCAGCGGCGTCAGCATCACCGCATCCAGCCGCGCGGCATTTTCCGCCAGCGCCTCGGGCGGGCAGGCCAGCGTCACCAGCCCGGCACCGACCCGCAGCGCCGCCCGGGCCGAAAGCCGTGCCGCGCCGCCATGGCCAGGCCCTCCGCCCAGCACCAGCGCATGGCCGTGGTCATATTTGTGCCCGGCCCGTTTCAGCAATCCCGGCAGCGGCCCGGCCAGGCCGGCGCAGGGACCGGCGCGGTCCTGCCATGGGCCGAGGCCGATGTCGGCGATGCGCAGGCGCCCCGCCAGCATGCCGCCACGGTCCAGCACATGGCCCAGCTTGGCGCGGTGAAAGCTGACGGTCAGCGCCGCCGGCGGCAGGTCGGCATCGCCGAGCATCCGGCCGCTGTCGGCGCAGATGCCGCTGAGGATGTCGACCGCCACGATGCGGCCGCCCCGCGCCGCCGCCCGCAGCAGCGCGGCGATTTCGGGCGCCAGCGCCCGCTGCAACCCGGTCCCGAAAAGCGCATCGAGCCACAGCACATCGGGCCCCAGCTCGGCCGTCTCCAGCGCCTCCAGCGGCAGTGCCTCGCCGCCCCATTCCGCCGCGGCCGCCCGCGCGTCCGGCGTCGCCGGCGGCGCCAGCGCGGCAAGCCGCACCCGCCAGCCGCGCAGCGCCAGAAGCCGCGCCACGACATAGCCGTCGCCGCCGTTGTTGCCCGGCCCGCACAGGATCACCGCCTGCCCCGGCCGCATCGCCAGCGCGGGCCACTGGGCCAGCAGGGCGGCCACCACCCCGGCCCCGGCCCGGCGCATCAGCGCCAGCCCGCTGACCGAACCCGAGCCGATGGCCGTATCCTCGACCGCGCGCATCTGTCGAGTCGTCAGGATCTCGGGCCAGCCGGCCATATCGTCGCTCATAATTTAGGCATTCCGCACAATATTAAGGCAGCCATTCGGGATTTGCCGGTTTCATGCCGCATTCCCCGCCAAGCCGCATGGACTGGCCCCATCAAACCCGCCAATCAGGGCGCAGGCAAGTCGCGAGAGAAGGATCAGGCGATGAAGAAAGTCGAAGCCATCATCAAGCCCTTCAAGCTGGACGATGTGAAAGAGGCCCTTCAGGAAGTCGGCGTGCAGGGCCTTTCGGTCACCGAGGTCAAGGGCTTCGGCCGGCAAAAGGGCCATACCGAGCTTTATCGCGGCGCGGAATATGTCGTGGATTTCCTGCCCAAGGTGAAGATCGAGATGGTGCTGCCCGACGACCTGGTCGAGGCCGCCGTGGACGCGATCATCTCGGCCGCACGCACCGAAAAGATCGGCGACGGCAAGATCTTCATCCTGCCCGTCGAACAGGCGATCCGCATCCGCACCGGCGAGACCGGCGACGACGCCGTCTGATCCCCCGCGCAGTTTTTCGATGACACTCGCCCGGCGGCGGCGCCGGGCCGACTGATGGAGGAAGGAACCCCAATGCAAGTCAAGGACGTTCTGGATCTGATGAAGACGGAAGAGGTCGAATATGTCGACGTCCGCTTCACCGATCCCAAGGGCAAGCTGCAACATGTCACGCTGGTCGCCGACCTGGTCGACGAGGACTTCTTCGAGGAAGGCTTCATGTTCGACGGCTCGTCGATCGCCGGCTGGAAGTCCATCGACCAGTCCGACATGAAGCTGATGCTCGACCCGTCCTCGGTCTACATCGACCCGTTCTATGCCGAAAAGACGCTGTGCGTGCATTGCAACGTGGTCGAGCCCGACACCGGCGAAGCCTATCCCCGCGATCCGCGCGGCACCGCGGTCAAGGCCGAGGCCTATCTGAAATCCAGCGGCATCGGCGACACCGCCTATTTCGGACCCGAGGCCGAGTTCTTCCTGTTCGACGACGTGAAATACCAGATCTCGCCGCAGAAGGTCTCGTTCGAGATCGACTCGGTCGATGCCGCCTGGAACACCGACACCGCCTATGAGGACGGCAACCTCGGCCACCGCGCACCCCACAAGGGCGGCTATTTCCCGGTGAACCCGATCGACGCGGCGCAGGACATCCGCGGCGAGATGCTGTCCACCATGAAGCGCATGGGCATCAAGGTCGACAAGCACCACCACGAGGTCGCCTCGGGCCAGCACGAGCTGGGCATGATCTTCGGCGGGCTGGTCCAGCAGGCCGACAACATCCAGAAGTACAAATACGTCATCCACAACGTGGCGGCGGCCTATGGCAAGTCGGCGACCTTCATGCCGAAGCCGATGAAGGGCGACAACGGCTCGGGCATGCATGTCAACATGTCGATCTGGAAGGACGGCAAGCCGCTGTTCGCCGGCGACAAATATGCCGACCTGTCGCAGGAGGCGCTGTGGTTCATCGGCGGCATCCTCAAGCACGCCAAGGCGCTGAACGCGCTGACAAACCCGGCGACCAACAGCTACAAGCGGCTGATCCCGGGCTTCGAGGCCCCGGTGCTGCGCGCCTATTCGGCCCGCAACCGCTCGGGCTGCGTGCGCATTCCGTGGACCGAATCGCCGAAGGCCAAGCGCGTCGAGGCCCGTTTCCCCGACCCGGCCGCGAACCCCTACCTGGCCTTCGCCGCGCTGCTGATGGCCGGCCTGGACGGCATCAAGAACAAGATCGACCCGGGCCCGGCCTCGGACAAGGACCTGTATGACCTGCCGCCCGAAGAGCTGGCCGAGATCCCGACCGTCTGCGGTTCGCTGCGCGAGGCGCTGGAGGAGCTGGAGAAGGACATGGACTTCCTGCTGGCCGGCGACGTCTTCACCCGCGACCAGCTGGAGGGCTACATCAAGCTGAAATGGGAAGAGGTCTATGCCTATGAGCATACCCCCCACCCCATCGAATACGCGATGTATTACAGCTGCTAAGCCGGCTGGACAGTGATCCGGAAAGCCGCCCTTCGGGGCGGCTTTTTCGTGCGCTTTTCAGGCAGACAAAAGCAGACAATTGAAATAAATGAAAAATTCTGCGCGGAAATCCGCTTAGGGCTTGCTATCTTGGTTAATTTCGCCTTCTGATTGAGCGGCATCCTTCGGCTTCTCTGGCCGGCGGTTGCTGCCTTCCAGCCTTCGGCAAGGGTCCTCCCTGCCTGTCACAGGAGCTAAGAATGCCTTATTACACACCAATTCCCGACGCGACCATTGATCTGAACGCCGAAACCCCGGTGCTCGGCCTCGGCAACAACCTGCTGCTCAACGAGCTCAGCAGCTCGACCCAGTTCGCCCAATATGACGTAGACGCGACCGAGGCCACCACGCTGAGCCGCGGCGACGAGATGTCGCTGGTCGATGCCAATGGCGATTCGCTGGCCGCCGGCACCTTTGCCGGCACGGGCACGATATCGACGGCGGCGGTGGGGTTGAACCTTGGCCTCGCCTCGCTCTCGATCGAGCTCAATCCGATCAGCGGCTCTTTCATGACGGCCAGCGATGGCACGGTCCAATTCGTCAGCGACGAGCCGCTGGATGCCGATCACCTGGGGCTGAAGATCACGGGCACCATCGGTATTCCGCCCTTTGACACGAGCATTAACCTGGCCGACATCAATATCTCGGATCTCGCGGACAATGCCCTGCTGGCACCCTTTGCGGGTGCGATTCAGGACCTGCTCGACACCGTCGTGGTCAATGTCGCCTATGACGCGGAAGGCACGCTGCCGCTGGACGAGGACGATGTCTTCCCCTGCTTCACCGCCGGCACGCTGATCGACACGCCGCGGGGCACCGTCGCGGTCGAGACGCTGACGGTCGGCGACCTGGTGCTGACCGCCGACCATGGCGCCCAGCCGATCCGCTGGATCGGACGCCGGCGCTTCGATGCCGGCAAGCTCGCCGCCAATCCGGCGCTGGTGCCGGTGCGGATCAAGGCCGGCGCGCTGGGACCGAACCAGCCGGCCGCCGATCTGCTGGTCTCGCCGCAGCATCGCATCCTGCTGCGCTCGCGCATCGCCCGGCGCATGTTCGGCACGGACGAGATCCTGGTCGCGGCCAAGCAGCTGCTGCTGATCGAGGGCGTCGACCTGGCGCATGACCTCGAGGCGGTGGAATATGTCCACCTGCTGTTCGACCGCCACGAGGTCGTGCAGGCGAATGGCGCCGCGACCGAGTCGCTCTATCTGGGTCCGCAGGCGCTGGAATCGCTGCCCGCCAAGGCGGTGGCCGAGATCATGGCGATCTTCCCGGAACTGGCCGAGCGGCTGCACGAGCCCCTGGGCGCCCGGCTGCTGGCCTCGGGTCGGCAGGCGCGCAAGCTCGCGCATCGCCACGCGCAGAACGGCCAGCCGCTGGTCGCCTGAAAAACCAAGGCCGCGCCCACCCGGCGCGGCCTTTTTCGTCAGGGCGCGAAGCTTTCCACCCAGTCGATCAGCCGCGGCAGGCTGTGCCGCTTGAGGTCATAGCCGTCCAGGATCGTCTGCCGCGCCGCCGCCTTCAGCCGCGCCGCCTCGGGGTCGCCGGCCAGGGCCTGGACCAAAGCCGCCTCCAGCGCCGGCTGGTCGAAGAACGGCACCAGCCGGCCATTCTCGCCATCCCGGACCAGCTCGCGCACCGGCTCGGTGTCCGAGGCGACGATCTGGCAGCCGGCCGCCATCGCCTCGGTCAGCGACCAGCTCAGCACGAAGGGATAGGTCAGGTAGCAATGCACCTTGGCGACCTGCAGCAGCGCCAGATATTGCGGATAGGGCACGCGGCCCATGAAATGGATGCGCGACAGGTCGAGCTGGCCGTCGAGCTCGGCCAGCATCTTCTCCTTCCAGCCGGCGGCATCGCGCGGCGGGCTGCCATAGCTGACGCCGTCGCCGCCGACCAGCACCACCTGCGCATCCGGCCGCGCCCGCATCACCGCGGGCAGCGCGCGCATGAAGCGGTGAAAGCCGCGATAGGGCTCCAGCGAGCGCGAGACATAGCTCAGCACCTCGTCACCCGGCCGCAGCACCCGCCCGTCCGGCAGGGTGAATTCCGCCGCCGGATTCGGGCAGACCTTGTCGGTGTCGATACCGTCATGGATCACGGTCAGCTTCTGGCGCAGCTCGGGCGGAAAGCTTTCGGCCTGATAGCGCGTCGGCGCCAGGCCCGCGTCCGCCTGCACCAGCCCCTGGATCAGATGCGCCGAGCGGGCGACGGTGGCGACCCGGCCCTCGTCGCTGTCGGGGCTGATCTCGGGGTCGAAGCCGACGTCGTGGCCGCGGGTGCGATACAGAAGCTCGGCATAGACCAGCAGTTTCGCCTGGGGCCAGATCTCGTGCAGGAACAGCGTCTCGCCCCAGCCGGAATGGCCGAAGATCACGTCGGGCGTATAGTCGTGGCGGTCGCGCAGCGCCCGGCAGCCGCGCGCGGTCAGCCAGCCGCGCTCGGCATGTTCGCTGTAGGTGCGGCCTAGGATGCCGGGCAGCTTCATGTCCTCGGGCGCCTTATAGCGCACCACCCGCACCGGGCTGGGGCGCGGGTTCTTTTCGTCGGTCAGCCCCATGACGTGATGGCCGCGCGCCGCCAGCGCCGGGGCCAGGTGCAGGAACTGGGCGGGGAAATTCTGGTGGACGAACAGGATCTTCATGCGATGGCCGTCAGAAAGGCCGCCTCGATCAGGCGGCGGGTGTAATCGCTTTGCGGATGCTCGAACACCGCCTCGGTCGTGCCCTGCTCGACCACCTCGCCGGCGCGCATGACCATGATCTGATGCGACATGGCGCGCACCACGCGCAGGTCGTGGCTGATGAACAGGAAGGCCAGCCCGTGCTTCTTCTGCAACCGCCGCAGCAGTTCCACGATCTGGACCTGCACGGTCATGTCCAGGGCCGAGGTCGGCTCGTCCAGCACCACCAGCTTGGGGTTCAGGATCATCGCCCGGGCGATGGCGATGCGCTGGCGCTGGCCGCCCGAGAACTCGTGCGGATAGCGGTGCATGGTGGCGGGGTCGAGGCCGACCTCGCGCATGATCTCATCGACCATCTGCCGCCGGTCGCGGCCGGGTTCGACGCCGTGGACGCCCAGGCCCTCGGCGATGATCTGCTCAACCGTCATGCGCGGCGACAGGCTGCCATAGGGGTCCTGGAACACGATCTGCATGTCGCGCCGCAAGCCGCGCAGCGCCCGCCCGCCCAGGCCGGCGATGTCGCGGCCCATATAGACCACCGGCCCGTCGCTTTCGATCAGCCGCATGATCGCCAACGCCAGCGTGGTCTTGCCCGAGCCGGATTCGCCGACGATGCCCAGCGTCTCGCCCGCCCGCACCGACAGCGTGGCGCCGTTGACCGCTTTGACGTGGCCGACGGTGCGGCGCAGGAAACCGCGCTGGATCGGGAACCAGACCTTGAGGTCGCGGGTCGAGACCACCTCGGGCGGATCGCCCACCAGCGGCTCGGCCCGGCCCTTGGGCTCGGCGGCCAGCAACATGCGGGTGTATTCGTGCTGGGGATCTGCGAAGATGCGCTCGACCGGGCCCTGCTCGACGATCTCCCCGCCCTTCATCACGCAGACCCGGTCGGCGATGCGGCGCACCAGGCCAAGGTCGTGGCTGATGAACAGCATCGACAGGCCCTCGGCGGCCTTGAGCTCGGCCAGCAGCTGCATGATCTGCGCCTGGATGGTGACGTCCAGCGCGGTGGTCGGCTCGTCCGCGATCAAGAGTTCGGGGCCGTTCGCCAGCGCCATGGCGATCATGATGCGCTGGCGCTGCCCGCCCGAGAACTGGTGCGGGTAATCGGCCAGCCGCTGTTCCGGGTCGCGGATGCCGACGCGGTTCAGCAGTTCGATGATCCGCGCGCGCGCCTGCGCGCCCCGCAGCCCCTGGTGCAGCGCCAGGCTCTCGCCCAGCTGGCGTTCCAGCGTGTGCAGCGGGTTCAGCGAGGTCATCGGCTCCTGAAAGATGAAGCTGATGTCATTGCCGCGCACCCGGCGCAGCTCGGCATCCGAGGCGCCGACCAGTTCGCGCCCGGCGTATGTCACCGAACCGGACAGCTCGGCGCTGTCGCCCAGCAGACCGACAGTGGACAGCGCCGTGACCGACTTGCCGGAACCGGATTCGCCGACCAGCGCCACCGTCTCGCCCTTGCCGACGCTGAAGCTGACGCCTTTCACGGCGGGCACCACCTGCCCGTCCTGGCGAAACCCGATGCGCAGGTCGCGCACGTCCAGAACCGGCGTCATCGGAAGGTCTTTCTTGGGTCGAAGGCATCGCGCACGCCCTCGAAGATGAACACCAGCAGCGACAGCATGATGGCGAAGGTGAAGAAGGCGGTGAAGCCCAGCCAGGGCGCTTGCAGATTCTGCTTGGCCTGCAAGGCCAGTTCCCCCAGCGAGGGCGCCGAGGTCGGCAGGCCGTAGCCCAGATAATCCAGCGCCGCCAGCGACGAGATCACGCCGGTGACGACAAAGGGCAGCATGGTCAGCGTCGCGACCATGGCGTTGGGCAGGATGTGGCGGAACATGATGGTGCGGTCGCTGACCCCCAGCGCGCGGGCGGCGCGGACATATTCGAAGTTGCGCGCCCGCAGGAACTCGGCCCGGACCACGCCGACCAGCGCCGGCCAGCCGAACAGGATCGAGACGAAGACCAGCAGCCAGAAGCTGCGTCCCAGGATCGCGAACAGGATGATGATGACGTAAAGCGAAGGCGTCGAGCCCCAGATTTCCAGCATGCGTTGCAGGAACAGGTCGGTGCGCCCGCCGAAATAGCCCTGCACGGCGCCGGCACTGATGCCGATGACCGAGCTGATGGCCGTCACGATCAGCGTGAACAGGACCGACAGCCGGAAGCCGTAGATCACCCGCGCCAGCACGTCGCGCGAGGTGTCGTCGGTGCCCAGCAGGTGGGCGCGGTCCGGGGCGCTTGGCGCGGTGCCGACGTTGTTGATGGTGCGGTAGTGATAGGGGATGGCGGGCCAGATCATCCAGCCCTTCTCGACCGCCTCGCCGCCGACCTCGCCGGTGTCGCGGGCCAGTTTCTCGGTGCCCTCGGGGTCGTCCCAGCATTCCTGCCGGCCGCCGGTGACGATCAGGCATTGCACGCCGGGGTCGGTATAGATCGCCTCGGTGCCGAAATCGCCGCCGAAGGCGGTCTCGGGGTAGAACTTGTAGACCGGGAAATACAGCCCGCCCCGGTAGCTGATCACGATCGGCTTGTCGTTGGCGATCAGTTCGGCAAACAGCGAGGCCACGAACAGCAGCGTGAACAGGATCAGCGACCAGAAGGCGCGCGTGTTGCGGCGGAAATTGCGCAGCCGGCGGCGGTTCAGTTCCGACATCGCCATCAGCCGGCCCTCCGCTCGAAGTCGATGCGCGGGTCGACCAGCACGTACATCAGGTCCGAGAGGATCCCGACCAAGAGACCCAGCAGGCCGAAGACATAGAGCGTGCCGAAGATCACCGGATAATCGCGCTGCACGGCGGCCTCGAAGCCCAGCCGCCCGAGACCGTCGAGCGAGAAGATGGTCTCGATCAGGATCGAGGAGCCGAAGAACACGCCCAGGAACATCGCCGGAAAGCCCGCGATCACGATCAGCATGGCGTTGCGGAAGACGTGGCCGTAAAGCACGCGGCGCTCGGTCAGGCCCTTGGCGCGGGCGGTCATGACATATTGCTTGTTGATCTCGTCCAGGAAGCTGTTCTTGGTCAGCAGCGTCAGCGTGGCAAAGCTGGAGATCGTCGTCGCCAGCACCGGCAGGGTGATGTGCCAGAGGTAGTCCTTGACCTTGCCCCACAGGCTGAGGTCGGCAAAATTGTCCGAGGTCAGGCCGCGCAGCGGGAATGTCTGCCAATAGCTGCCGCCGGCGAAGAGCACCATCAAGAGCACCGCGAACAGGAAGGCCGGGATGGCGTAACCCACGATGATGATGCCGCTGGTCCAGGTGTCGAAGGCGGTCCCGGCGCGCACCGCCTTGCGGATGCCGAGCGGGATCGAGATCAGATAGGCGATCAGCGTCGACCACAGCCCCAGCGTGATCGAGACCGGCATCTTTTCCAGCACCAGGTCGATGACCGAGATCGAGCGGAAGAAGCTGGTGCCGAAATCGAAGCGCAGGTAGTTGCCCAGCATGATCAGGAAGCGCTGCGCGGCGCCGATCTTTTCCTTGTGGCATTCGGGCGATTTCAGGTCGGGCTCACCCTCATGCGCGGGGGTGCAGGCGATCCTGGCAAAGCCCATCTGCACTTCCAGCTGGTCCAGCAGCTCGGACGGGATGCCGCGGGCGCCGGCATATTCGGTCGATTGCGCCGCCTGCGCATCACCGCCGCCGGTGATGTTGCGCAGGGCGTCGCCCTCGCCCTGGACGCGGGCGATGATCTGCTCGATCGGGCCGCCGGGGACGAATTGCGTCAGCGTGAAATTGACCAGCATGATGCCGATCAGCGTGGGTATGATCAGCAGCAAACGCCGCAGGATATAGGCTGCCATCCGCCCCTTTGCTCCGCCTTGCTCCGCGCCTGGGCCCGGGGGCCTAGCGCAGCGCGCCGGATTGTTTCAGCTTTTCCGCCTTATCCGCGTCATACCACCAGAAATCAAGTTCACCCAGCAGATAGGGCGGCAGCTTCTCGGGGTGGGCATAGATATCGTAATAGGCCAGGGTGTAATCGGCCTTGTACCATTGCGGCACCCAGAAGCGCAGGGCGCGCAGGCTGCGGTCCAGCGCATGGACGATGGCGTCCATCTCGGCTTGGGTTTTGGCCTCGATCCCCTTCTCGATCAGCGCGTCGATGGCCGGATTCGCCAGCCCCATCGGGTTGAACACGTCGCCCACGTTTTCCGAGCCGAAGACCTGCTCGGTGCCGCCGCCGACATAGAAGCCAAGCTGGGCGAAGTTGTCGGTGATCATGTCGAAGTCGTGGCCGCGGGTGCGGTTGGTCATCTCGGCATCGTCGACCCGCGCATTCACCGCATCGACGCCAAGCGCGCGCAGGTTCTGCACGAAGGGGTTGATGATGCGGTCGAAGCTCTGGTTGTCGTTCAGGATCTCCAGCTTCAGCCGCTGGCCTTTCTGGTTCACGCGCATGCCGTCCGGCCCCGGCTTCCAGCCCGCCTGGTCCAAAAGCGCCGAGGCCGCGCGCAGGTTCTTGCGGTCGAGCTGGGTCTTGCCCGAGACCGGCTGCACCACCGCATCCTCGGTCAGGACGCCCTCTGGCAGGTCCTTCGCCAGGGGTTCCAGCAGCGCCAGCTCCTCGGGCGAGGGCTTGCCGGTCGCGGCCAGTTCGCTGTTGTCCCAGAAGCTGTTGACGCGGGTGTTGAGCCCATAGAACAGCGTCTCGTTCGACCATTCGAAGTTGAACATCAGCCCGATGGCCTGGCGCACGCGGATGTCCTGCCAGGTCTCGCGCCGCAGGTTGAAGATCCAGCTTTGCCCGGTGGCGAGATCGCCGTTCGGCAGCACCTCCTGCTTGACCGCGCCGGATTTCAGCGCCGGGAAGTCATAGCGCGTCGCCCAATGGATCGAGGAGGTCTCGTTGCGGAAGGTATAGACCCCGGCCTTGAACGCCTCGAAGGCGGCGTCGTAATCCGAGAAATACTCCATGCGGATCTTGTCGAAATTGTGCCGACCCCTGTTGATCGGCAGGTCCTTGCCCCAGTAGTCTGGATTGCGCCTGACGCTGAGCGAGCGCCCCATCTCGGCGCTGTCGAAGACATAGGGGCCCGAGCCCAGGAAGGGGATATTGCTCGACTGTTCGATGTCGCGCTTGTTCTTGCGGAAATCCTCGCGCGAGAACACGATCTGGCTGCCGACCTGCTGGATCACGTCGCGGCGCGGATAGCCGGGCTGGAAGATGAACTTGATCGTATGCTCGTCGATCACCTCGGCCTTGGCGACCATCTTGGCGATGCCGGTGCGATAGGACGACAGGCCCTTGTCGCGCAGAAGCTCGAAGGAAAACAGCACGTCATGCGCGGTCAGCGGCGTGCCGTCCGAGAATTTCGCCTGCGGTCGCAGGTGGAAGATCACCCAATCGCGGCTTTCGGGATATTCGATGGTCTCGCAGAGCAGGCAATAGGACGAGCCGCGCTCATCCGCCGGATCCTCCATCAGCCGTTCCAGCATGATGACCGACAGCGCGGTGGCGCGG
Source organism: Paracoccus sp. DMF (assembly GCF_004407025.1). Taxonomy (NCBI): domain Bacteria; kingdom Pseudomonadati; phylum Pseudomonadota; class Alphaproteobacteria; order Rhodobacterales; family Paracoccaceae; genus Paracoccus; species Paracoccus sp. DMF. Next base: position 105,329 of record NZ_SOKV02000008.1, on the reverse strand, counting down.
CCGCGATGGGTAAAGGGATTGTAGCTGTCGAAGCCGCCGATTCCCCATTCCGAGATCTCGCCGCCCTTGGGCGCATCCGGGTTCACGTAACGCAGATGCGGATAATCCGCCGGCAGTTCGGGCGTGCCGAAGACCGCGATGCCGTGCGACACGATGGTCCCGGGCTTGGGCTCTTGCGCGGGGGCGGTGACGGGCAGCAGCGCCAGCAGCAGGGCCATCGGGGCATGTCGCAAAAAGGGCATCGTCATCGGGTGTTGCTCGTCCTTGCATGTCGGGGCCTGATCCGGCCCGCTTGTTGCCCGCAGGCTAGCAGCCGGGCCGGGCGGTTCAACATGCAATTGCGTGATGGGACGACCCCGCCCTGCCCTCGCGCCATGAAAAGGGCGCCCGCAAGGGACGCCCCGTCATGATCTGCCGCGCGGAAGGCTTATTTCAGCGTTTCCAGATAGGCGATCAGGTTCGCGCGATCCTCGACCTTGGGCAGGCCGGCAAAGGCCATCTTGGTGCCTTTGACCACGGTCTTGGGGTTGGTCAGGAAATGCTCCAGCGCCTCGGGGGTCCAGTCCGGAGCCTCGGCGGCATGGGCCTTCATCGCGTCGGAATAGTTGAAGCCGGCGGCAGAGGCGACCGCGCGGCCGACCACGCCGTTCAGATGCGGGCCGGTGCTGTCCGAGCCGTCGATCTTGTGGCAGGCCTTGCACTTGCCGAAGACCTTCTCGCCCGCCGCGGCATCGGCCGAGGCCATGACGGTGGCGAAATCGGGGCCTTCCTCGGCCGCTTCCTCGGCGCCGCCGGCGCCGGCGTCCTCGACGGGAATCGTATAGGCCTGGGCGTGCTCTTCCTCGCCGCCATGGCCTGCGGGGCCGACGTGATAAATGCCCGAAGCGGCCCAGCCCATCAGCAGAAGGAACAGAAGCGAGCCGATGATAGCCCCGGCTGCCTTGGTGATGGTCATGGTATCGAACATGTCTGCGGGCCCCTTGGGTCTATCCGTGGATCTGGGCGGTATCTATCCGCTTTTGTTTCGCTGGTTCAAGGTATAGTTGTCGCTCGCGCGCGACAAAACCCGCCGGCGTCACCGCCTCGCCACGGGGCTTGTCGCCGCAAGACCGGGGTCGGACCCCGCGACGACAGGCCTGCAAGGACAAGGGGGCAAGGGATGAGCCAGACCGAAAGCCAGGGCGTGATCGCCTTCCAGGGCGAGCCGGGCGCCTATAGCCACCAAGCATGCCGCCACTACCGGCCGCGTATGGAGGCCCTGCCCTGCCGCACCTTCGAGGACACCATCGAGGCGGTGCGCGGCGGCCGCGCCGAACTGGCCATGCTGCCGGTCGAGAACTCCACCTATGGCCGGGTCGCCGACATCCACCACCTGTTGCCGGAAAGCGGGCTGCACATCATCGACGAGGGCTTCGTGCGGGTGCGCATCAGCCTGCTGGCCGTGCCCGGCGCCACGCTGGCCGAGGTGACCGATGCGATGAGCCACCCGGTCCTGCTGGGCCAGTGCCGCGGCTTCCTGCGCCGCCACGACATCCGCAGCCTGGTCGGCGCCGACACCGCCGGCTCGGCCATGGAGGTGGCGCGGCGCGGCGAGCGGTCGCTGGCCGCCCTGGCCGCGCCGCTGGCCGGCGAGATCTACGGGCTCGACGAGATCGCCTCGGGCGTCGAGGACCGGCAGAACAACACCACCCGCTTCCTGGTCATGGCGCGCCAGCCCGATTTCAGCCGCCGCAAGAATGCCCAGGGCGACGGCACGATGATGACCACCTTCGTCTTCCGCGTCCGCAACATCCCGGCCGCGCTCTACAAGGCGCTTGGCGGCTTCGCGACCAATGGCGTCAACATGACCAAGCTGGAAAGCTATATGGTCGACGGCGTGTTCACCGCGACGCAATTCTATGCCGACATCGAGGGCCACCCCGAGGATCCCAATGTCGCCCGCGCGCTGGAAGAGCTGGATTACTTCACCTCCAGCCTGAACATCCTCGGCGTCTATCCGGCCGATCCGCTGCGCGCCGCGCAATTGCGCGACCAGGCCCAGGGCTGAGACGCCGCCGGGCGCCGCTTAGGCGGCGGCCTCGGCCGAAATCTGGGTCACGAAATCGGCGATCCGCTGGGCGAACTTGCGGTCAAGCTGCGCCTTGCCCAGCTTCGCGGTCTGCAGCAGCAGCCGCGCCTTCATGCCGCGCGGCTGCACGTCGGCCTCGAAGATCAGCCGCGACCGGCTGGGGGTCAGCGCCACCACGGTCATGCGGATCTGCAATTCGAACTGGTCCGAGGTGCCATCCAGCGCGATCAGCTCATTGGGTTCGTAGCGGGCAACGCGCAGGTCCAGCCCGCGCCGGCGGCCGCGCCAGTCGAAGCCGATCTCCCAGCCTATGCCGACCCCGGGCCGCACCATGTCGTCCAGCCGCCGCACCGTGGCACCGCGCCGCACCAGCATCCGCTCGAGGCTGGGAAAATTGCCGACGGCGCGGAAAAGGGCATCGGCGGGAATGTCGGTGTCCTGGCGAGTCGAGAATTTCATCGAAGGTCCACTGCTGCTGAAAACGCCCAAAGCATCATGCGCGGTTTTTCCCATGTTGCAGCGCAGCATGCAAGCGCACCCCACCGTATCGGCGACGCAGCGTCAATATGCAATCCAAGGTTGCATAATGCTTATAATGTCCGCATGCATGGGCAATGGATCACGATCCCGCCCTGCCCCGTCACGCCGCCACCGCGGCTTCCGGCCCTGCCGAGGATTGCCTCGACCTGCGGGTGATGGCGACGACGGATCTGCACATGCATGTGCTGGGCTATGATTACCTCGCCGACCGGCCGTCCGAGCGGCTGGGCCTGTCGCGGGCGGCGGCGCTGATCGCGCGCGCGCGCCAGCAGGTGCCGAACTGCCTGCTTTTCGACAATGGCGACGCGCTGCAAGGCAGCCCGATGGGCGACTACCTGGCCGAATCCGGCGGCATCGGCCCGCGCCGCCGCCACCCGGCCATCGCTGCGATGAACGCGCTCGGCTATGACGCGGCAACGGTCGGCAACCACGATTTCAGCTTCGGCCTGGGCTTCCTGCGCGCCAGCCTGGAAGGGGCGGCGTTCCCGATCGTCGCCAGCAACCTGCAGCCGCGCCGGCCGCTGCCGGTCAGCCCGCATCTGCTGCTGGAGCGGCGCTTCCTGGACCGCCAGGGCCGCCCGCGCCGGCTGCGCATCGGCGTCCTGGGCTTCCTGCCGCCGCAGACCGTCGACTGGGAACCGGCCCTGCGCCCCGAGATCGCAGTCGCCGATATCCTCGACTCGGCCCGCGCCGGCATTGCCGCCCTGCGCCAGCGCGGCGCCGACCTGGTGCTGGCTCTGTCGCACAGCGGCATCGGCGCGCTGGAGCCGCAACCAATGATGGAGAATGCGGCAACCGCACTGGCCGCCCTGCCCGGGCTCGACCTGGTGATCGCCGGCCATACGCATCGGGTCTTCCCCTCGGCCAGCCATCCCGGCGGCCCCGGCATCGACGCCGAGCGTGGAACGCTGGCCGGGAAGCCCGCGGTGATGCCGGGCTTCTGGGGCTCGCATCTGGGGCTGATCGACCTGCGGCTGCAGCATGACGGCGCAGCCTGGCGCATCGCCGATTTCACCTGTCGCGCCGAGCCGGTCGCGGCCGAGGCCGACCACCCCGCCGTCACCGGCCCGGCCATGCCGGCGCATCGCCAGACCCTGCGGCATTTCCGCCGCCGCATCGGCCGCACCGAACGCGCGCTCAGCAGCTATTTCGCGCTGATCGGCCAGGATCCGGGGCTGCGGCTGGTGACCATGGCGCAACGCTGGCACGTTCGGCGGGCGCTGCGCGGCACGCGCTGGCAGGATCTGCCGATCCTTTCGGCGGCAGCACCCTTTCGCGCCGGCGGGCGCGGCGGGCCGCAGCATTACACCGACGTGCCGGCCGGGCGGCTGACGCTGCGCAGCATCGCCGATCTCTACCTGTTCCCGAACCGGCTCTGCGCCATCCGGCTGAGCGGGGCCGAGGTGCGCGAATGGCTGGAACGCTCGGCCAGCCTGTTCCTGCGGATCGAGCCGGGCCTTTCGGACCAGCCGCTGATCGACCCCGAGTTCCCGAGCTACAATTTCGACGTGATCGACGGGCTCGACTGGCAGATCGACCTCAGCCGGCCGCCGCGCTATGCGCCGGACGGGCGGCTGGCCCATGCCGATTCCCACCGCATCGCCGACCTGCGCCACCGCGGCCGGCCGGTCGCCCCCGGCCAGCCGTTCATCCTGGTCACGAACAGCTACCGGCTGTCGGATTGCGGGCTTTTCGCGGCACTGGCCGCAGGAAGGCCGGTGCTTCTGGACAGCACCGCCCGCACGCGCGAGGTGCTGCGCCGCTATGTCGCGCAGCGCCGGGTGCTGGCGCCCGATTCCCGCACCGGCTGGAGCTTTTCGCCCCTGCCCGGCACCTCGGTCCTGTTCGAGACCTCGCCCGCCGCCGCCGGCCATCTCGACCATCTCGATACCCCGGTCGAGCAGGCGGGGCTTGGCCCGGACGGATTCCTGCGGCTGCGGCTGCACCTCTGACGCCAAGGCGCTTGCATCCGCCGCCGCCCGCGCCTATCTAGGCGCCGAGAGGTTGGCGCGGGCGAGCGCCTCGCCAACCCGGTCAGGTCCGGAAGGAAGCAGCCGTAACGAGTCCCGCTTGGGTCGTTGTCCAGCCTCTCACCTGTTTTCCCCGCAACGCTTTGAAGCTAGAAGCCCTCGCTTTTCTGGGCTTGGTTCCGTTTCGGGGCCAGAATTCGGTGCCGGAAAGAGGGTTGCAGATGGCTGGTCAGATCCGGCCTTTGACGGTCAAGCTACGTCCGCGCAGTCCCCGTCACGCTGCAACCTGTCCTCGGCAAGAAGAGCTAACCGCCCCTCTCGGCCCCGACCGGCGAGGTGACCCGCGCCCATCATCAGGGGCGCCGAAGGGGGATTCCGGGTGTCGCCCGTTGAAGGGCGTCCGGCGGGGAAACGATCCACCGATCGCTTCTGAACCATCTTCCACCCCACGACCAGGATCCACCTCCGCGTCAATGGCGCGGACCTCCTCATGAGGTCGGACATCACCCCGGGGCAGACATCGGACCATCTCCTCGTCCGCCAGGGCAGCCGGGTCATCATCCACGAGCCAGCGGTTGGCGCGGGCGTGCTTCAGGACTTCCAACCTCGGTTGCGGAGACGCCGCGCGATGTTCCACCCTCGGCCGGACAGCCGGGCAGGCTCCAATCGACGCCAGGAACAGCGCCATGCGCCGAAAGCTGGAAAGGCTTACGAGTTGTAGCTGTCCTCGTCCCTGTGAATCTGCTGCTCCTTCAGGCCGAGCTTTCTCGCCAGCTCCTTCTCGGCAAGGCCGCGCGCGATGCGAGCGCCCACCAGCGTGAGGCCCGGGTCGTTCCCGGCCCGCCGCTGGAGGTCCCTCAAAGTTTCCGGTCTTCGCCGTCTCATCCGCCGCCAGAGCTTCGAGTTCATGCTTCGCCGCTGACAGGCTTTCGGAAGCCGTTCCCCGCCTCGGGAGGGAAGCCGGCGACGATCGGCCAAATGCCCGCTCCGATGACAGCAGTCCGTCGAGCTCGGAAGCCGCTGCCGGAGCATCCCGCGCCTGCCGTTCGTTCAGCATCACCGAATGTTTCCATCATGCCTTCTACACACCAAAATCGTTGTGTTCAGCGAAACGGGCGGGGCGGAGTCCCTGGCCTGTGGGAACTGGTGCCGGCGGAGAGGATCGAACTCCCGACCTTCGGTTTACAAAACCGCTGCACTACCGCTGTGCTACGCCGGCTCCGGCGGACACCGATCTCGGTGCCTATTCGGTACTCGGTCGGACCGCACGCTCGTTAAGCGCATGATCCGATTCGCATTCTCGCTCCAAGGCCCTCCGATTACAAATCAGCTGCTCTACCAGCTGAGCTAAACCGGCATCTGCCTGATCGGATAGCCCTTCGCGCGGCGCAGCGCAAGCGCGGGCTGATGCTCGCGACCGCTCAGCCGGTGACGGCCAGCACCGTCTCGACCAGCCGCTGCGGATCGAAGGGATGCGGCAGCCAGCCGGCGGCGCCGGCGTTGCGGGCCCGGGTCTTGAGGTCCGGCATGGCCTCGGCCGAAAGCACCAGGATCGGCATCCCGTAAAGCGCCGGCTGCTGACGCACCGCCTCGATGAAGGCGAATCCGTCCAGGCCGGCCATATTCACCCCGGTGACGATGGCGTCGATCTCGCGCTGGCCCAGCCGTTCCAGCGCCTGCGTCCCGTCGACGGCGGGAATGACCTCGAACCCCGCCTCGGTCAAGGCGGCGTAGGCCTGGGCGCAGAGCGCCGAATCGTCATGCAGCAGCAAAACCGTCAGCGTCATCGCGATTCACCGGACGGATAGCGGCACCGGCAAGCGGATTTCAGGACGGTCATGCGCAATCTTCCATGGCTGAATCGGTGTTCGTCTTGCGCGACCATCGCGCAAAGAGTTTAAGACATCGTTGACCGCCGAACTGCCCGGTTCGCCTTTTTGATGCTCTTGCGGCAGGCCGACGCGGCTTCGGGCTTGCATTCGCGGCCGAACCGGACTATGTCGCGCGCACTTCACAGGCGGGGTCGGGCCTTCGGGGGAGAAATCCCCGCAGGTCCACCGGTTGGGGCATCCGCCCTGAAAACCCTGCCAAGGCGCAAACCGGAAAGGAACATGGAATGGCGCTTCCCGAATTCTCCATGCGTCAGCTGCTTGAAGCTGGCGTGCACTACGGTCACCAGACGCAACGCTGGAACCCCCGGATGGCCGAGTTCATCTATGGTGAACGCAACGGCATCCACATCTTCGACCTGACCCAGACCGTCCCGATGCTGGACGCCGCTCTGCAAGCCGTGCGCGACACCGTCGCCAAGGGCGGCCGCGTGCTCTTCGTCGGCACCAAGCGCCAGGCGCAGAAATCCATCGCCGATGCCGCCGAGCGTTCGGCACAGTTCTACATGAACCACCGCTGGCTGGGCGGCACGCTGACCAACTGGAAAACCGTGTCGCAGTCGATCCAGCGCCTGAAGGCTCTGGACGAGACGCTGGGTTCGGGCGCCGAGGGCCTGACCAAGAAAGAACGTCTGCAGATGGAACGCGAGCAGGCCAAGCTGCAGGCCTCGCTGGGCGGCATCCGCGAAATGGGCGGCCTGCCGGACCTGCTGTTCGTCATCGACGTGAACAAGGAAGACCTGGCCATCCTGGAAGCCAAGAAACTGGGCATCCCGGTCGTCGCCGTGGTCGATACCAACTGCTCGCCCAAGGGCGTTGACTACATCATCCCGGGCAACGACGACGCCGCCCGCGCCATCGCGCTGTATTGCGACCTGGCCTCGCGCGCCGCTCTGGACGGCATGACCGCGCAGATGGGCGCCGCCGGCGTGGACCTGGGCGCGCTGGAAGCCTCGGTCGAGGAAACGCTGGAAGGCGCGACCGAAGAAGCCGAAGCCTGATCGGAAACCGGCGGGGGCCGACGCCCCCGCAAGGGTTTACGCAATATTCATCAGGCGGGGATAAGCCCCGCCTGACGCATTGAAAAGCAAGGAGATCCCCGATGGCTATCACCGCTGCGATGGTGAAAGAGCTGCGCGAAACGACCGGCGCGGGCATGATGGACGCCAAGAAGGCGCTGACCGAAACCGACGGCGACATGGAAGCCGCCGTGGACTGGCTGCGCACCAAGGGCCTGGCGAAAGCCGCCAAGAAGGCCGATCGCGTCGCCGCCGAGGGTCTGGTGGGTGTCTCGGTCAAGGCCGGCCGCGGCGTCGCCGTCGAGCTGAACTCGGAAACCGACTTCGTCGCCAAGAACGCCGACTTCCAGGCGCTGGTGCGCGAGATCACCAATGTCGCGCTGGAAACCGCCGAGGATGTCGAGGTGCTGCGCGCCACGCATCTGAACGGCAAGCCGGTTTCGGAAGTCGTGACCGACGCCATCGCCCGCATCGGCGAGAACCTGACCCTGCGCCGCATGCATGTCCTGGAAGGCGACACCGTGGTCTCTTATGTCCACAACGCAGCGACCGAGGGCATGGGCAAGATCGGCGTGCTGGTCGCGCTGAAGGGCCCGGCCGACAAGGCGCAGGCCATCGGCAAGCAATTCGCCATGCATATCGCCGCGACCAACCCGGTCTCGCTGTCGGAAGCCACGCTGGACCAGGCGCTGCTGGCGCGCGAGCTGGAAGTGCAGACCGCGAAGGCGCTGGAAGAGAACGCCGCCTCGGCCAAGCCGAAGCCCGAGGCCGTGATCCAGAACAACATCATCCCGGGCCGGATGAAGAAGTTCGTGGCCGAGAACACGCTGCTGGGCCAGGCTTTCGTCATCAACCCCGACCTGACCGTCGAGCAGGCCGCGAAAGAAGCCGGCGTCGAGATCACCGGCTTCGCCCGGGTCATGGTCGGCGAAGGCATCGAGAAGAAGGAAGAGGATTTCGCCGCCGAGGTCGCCAAGACCCGCGCCGGCGCCTGATCCCCGTCTTTCTGCCAGACAGCAACGCCGGTCCGCGAGGGCCGGCGTCGTTCTTTTGGAGCGCCGCCTTTCGCGCTCCGCCGGCAGGTGGCCGGTCGCATGCGATGGCACCGTCGAGGCAGCGCGGCGACATGCGCGCGGCGCGGGCCTTCGGCTGACTCGCAGTGCGGTCTGCGACCGCAGGGTCCGGCGGCGCTGGCCTGCGGCGGTCGTATCAGGTCGCCCGGCGGTTCGGGCATAGCGTTTTCGCACAGGCTTCCCGGCGCTCTGCGCGGTCGGAAGCCGCCCGGATGACGAGCCGCCCAACCGACCGATGGCGTCGGCCTCATCTTATCAGACCCTGGACGGCGTCACGGGACACCGCGGCCCTGATGGGCGGATCCCCTGCCTGCCATCCGGCACGATCCTCGCAACTCGCCCCGGCACCGATATGCGTCAGGCCTGCCCGCAGCGCGGCAGCCTGGCGACGGCCGTCTCGGTCCGGGGGGCCGGCGCTGCGAAGCTCTGGCAGCGCCAGGCGCGGCCAGCCGCCAGGCTCTCGCCGGGCTCGACGGTGCAGCGCTCGCCTGGGCCCACGAAGATCTGCCGGCGGTTGCTGGCCAGCAGGATCGCCTGCGGCGTGGTTCGCGCCGCCAGCGCCTGGCGCGCCAGCCGCAGGTGCTTTTCCACCGTCGCCCGCGACACGCCCAGAAGCCCGGCGATCTCTTGCGTGGTGCGGCCGACGGCGATCTGCTCCAGCACCTCGCGCTGGCGCTGCGTCAGCACCTGCTCGGGCGGTTCATAGGGCAGCACCGACAGCCGCAGGTGGATCAGCCCGGTCAATGCCTCGACCAAAGATCCATGCTGCTGCCACAGCCCGTCCAGCCGGCGCTGGTCCACGCCCAGGACGCCCGACAGGATCACGCCCGCCCGCACCGGCTGCACGCTGTCGCCCAGGCCGACCGCATAGCCCGCGACATGGCCATGGCGCGCGAACAGGTCCAGCATCCGCTCCTCGGCCGGGCTGAGCCGGCCGGCCTGGCGCAGCCGGCGCATCCAGTCCCAGCTTTCGCTGCCGCGGTTCCCCGCCGTCCAGCGATACATCGGCACGCTGGCCAGGGCGTCCTGCGCCAGGATCTCCTGCAACAGGCGCGGCGTGCAATTCGTCAGGAACAGGCAATCGTCGATCTGGCGCTCGCCCGCCGTCTCGATGATGCGGACGCTGTAATAGGAGGCATAGGGGAAACCCAGCCCGGCCAGCCGCTCGGAATAGTACCGCCACAGGCTGTCGGTCGTGCGCGCCGCCAACACCGTCTCGATGTCCGTCAGGAGATCCATGGGTCGGGAACTCTCAATGCCTGTCGTCATAATTGCCGGTGAAAAGCGAAATGTGAAACGATCTTTCCCCCGCTGGAACCGCGCGCAGGACGCCACCCGGCGGATTTCCCCGATGTCGCGCGAAATTACCGCAGGCAATTCACATAAAGCAATTGGAAAGCCGAGTTAATCCGGTTGCATCCCGTTGACGTAGCGTCAGCGGTTCTGCGCGCCCGGAATTCAACCAGCGGGTTTTCCCGGCCGGCATAGCTGGTTACTGTGCGCCGGAAACGAGTCAGGAGTTCCCCGCACCATGCAGGTCGTCTTTCACTGCGGCGTCCACGGCACCGATCTTTACCGCATGGTCAAGACCCTGCTGCAGAATCGCGACTGGCTCTTGCGCAACGGGATCGAGCCGGTGACGCCGAACCGGCACCGCGACGTCTTCAACGAGGCGCTGAGCGCGCTGAACGGCGGCGCCGCCACGGCCGAGATGGAGCAGGTGATGCTGGATGCGATCCTGGACAGCGACGATCCGCAGCGCATCATCTGCAGCACGCCGACCTTCCTTGGCAAGGCCGAGCGGGCGCTGTCGCTCGACGGGCTCTATGCCGCGGCGGGCGAGAAGATGGCGGCGCTGGCCAATCTTTTTCCCAGCGCCGAGGTCGAATTCTTCATGGGGCTGAAGAACCCGGCGACGCTGATCCCCTTCGTGCTGGCGCAAGAGGGCAGCGGCACCTATGCCGAGGTCATGGGCGGCATCGACCCGGAAAGCCTGCGTTGGGCGCCGGCGATCCGGCGTATCCTCGCCGCCCTGCCCGGCCACCGCCTGGTGGTCTGGTGCCACGAGGATACCTCGCTGATCTGGCCCGAGGTGGTGCGGCGCATCTCGACCATGCCCAGCGACGTGCCCCTGAAAGCGGGCCTGCAGATCCTGGGCGACATCCTGCACCCGGACGGCATCCGCATGATCCGCGATGCCATGGCGCAGGAAACCCGGCTGACCATCGAAAGCCGGCGGCGCATCTTCTCGGCCGCCTTGCAGAAACACGCCCTGCCCGACCAGATCGAGGTCGAGCTGAACCTGCCCGGCTGGGACCAGGCCCTGGTCGACCGCATCGGCGCCGCCTATGACGACGACATGGCCGAGATCGCCGCCCTGCCCGGGGTCGAATTCATCACGCCCTGACGCCGCACCGTTTCACCGTTTTCCAAATACTCCGGCAACCGTGCCTCAGGCCGGCCAGACCGCCAGGATCAGCGGCACGCCGACCAGCACCACCAGGGCCGACAGCGGCGCGCCCAGCCGGGCGTAGTCGCCGAAGCGATAGCCGCCCGGCCCCATGACCAGCGTGTTGCACTGGTGGCCGATGGGCGTCAGGAAATCGCAGCCCGCGCCCACCGCCACCGCCATCAGAAAGGGGTCGGGCGCATGGCCCAGCCGCTCGGCGAAGATCGCGGCGATGGGCGCCATGACCAGCACGGTGGCGGCATTGTTCAGGAAGGGCGTCACCGCCATGGCTGCGACCATGATCAGCGCCACCGCGCCCCAGACCGGCAGGCCGGCCGCCGTCGCCGACAGCAGGTCGCCGATCAGTTCGGCGCCGCCGGTCTTTTGCAGCGCCTCGCTGACCGGGATCAGCGCGCCCAGCATGATCAGGATCGGCCATTCGATCGCCTCATAGGCGGCCTCGGCGCTGATCGCCCCGGTCAGGATCATCGCCAGCGCCGCGCCGAAGAAGGCGATGGCGACCGGCACCAGCCCGACCGCCGTCAGCGCCATGGCCGCGGCCAGGATCGCGACCGGCAGCAGGTCGCGCCGGACCGAGCCGAAGCGCAGCTCGCGCTCGGCCAGGGGCAGAAGGCCAAGCGCCTGCATCCGCCCGGGCAACAGGTCGAGCGGGCCCTGCACCAGCAGCACGTCGCCGGCGTCGAGCATGGTCTCGGACAGCCGCTCGGTCATGCGCTTGCCCGCACGCGACAGGGCAAGCAGATTGACCCCGTGCTGGTCGAAAAGCTGCAGCCGCGCCGCGCTTTGCCCGACCAGCGGCGAGGCGGTCTTGACCACCGCCTCGATGACGCCGATGCGGGCCTCGGGCGTGTCGGGCGGCGAGGGCACGTCCTGGCGCGCCAGCAGCAGCCCGCCCTTGGACACCGCCCGCTCCAGCGCGTTGGGCTTGCCGCGCAATTGCAGCACGTCGCCCGGCTCGATCACGCTGTCCGAAAGCGTCACGGCGCGGCGCTTGTCGTTGCGGATCACCCCGGTGACGGTCACCTCGCCATCGGCGAGGCCCAGGAAGTGGCCGATGGTCTTGCCGGCGACCGGGGCATCGGGCGGCACGCTGGCCTCGGTGTTGTAATCGGCGATATTGACCGCCTCGCCCAGCGAGGCGGTGGCGCGGCGGTCGGCGGGCAGCAGATGGCGCGCGGCGAACATCAGGAAGACCAGGCCGACCGCCGACAGGCCAAGGCCGACCGGGGCATAGTCGAACATGCGGAACGGCTCGCCCGTCATCTGCTCGCGCACCCGGCTGACGATGATATTGGGCGAGGTGCCGACCAGGGTGATGAGCCCGCCCAGAAGCGAGCCGAAGGCCATGGGCATCAGGTAGAGCGCCGGCGAGCGGCCTGATTTCCGCGCCATCTTCAGCGAGGCCGGCATCATCATCGCCAGCGCGCCGATGTTCTTGATCAGCGCAGACAGGATCGTCACCCCGCCGACCAGCACCGCAAGCTGCGCGTGATAGCTGCCGAGCTTGCGCACCAGCCAGCGCAGCGCCACCTCGATCATCTCGGAGCGCGAGACGGCGGCGCTCACCACGAGTGCGCTGCCGACGATGATGACGATATCGTCGCTGAAGCCGGAAAACGCATCCTCGGGCGTCACGGTGCCGGCCAGCAGCGATACGGCCAGCGCCAGCATCGCCACCAGATCATAACGCAGCCGGCCCCAGATGAAGAGCACCATCATGCCGATGATGATGGCGAAGGACAGCACCTGGGGTAAGGTCATGGAAATTCCGCGCAAAAAGGCAGCCCGACCGACAGGCTGCCACGCGAAACGTGCCGCTGCCCCGCCGGGTTCCGGCGGGCGTAGGGTTTCGGAAGGCTTCGGCTCAGCTGCCGACCGGCACCACCTTGACCGCGCCGTTCTGAGCCGAAAGCGCGATCTCGCCGGCGGCAAGGCGCAGCGCGTCGCGGCCAAAGACCTCGGCCCGCCAGCCCGCCAGCGCCGGCAGATCCCGCGCGCCCGAGGCGATGGCGTCCAGTTCCGCCGCCGAGGCGATCAGCCGCGGCGCCACGCCCGCCGCATCCGACTTGGCCTTCAAGAGCACCCGCAGCAGTTCGGCCAGCGCGGCATTGCCGGGGCGGCCGGGTTCTTCGGGCGCGGGCTTGGGCAGGTCCTTGGCCTCGAGCCCGGCCTTGACCGCCGCAAGGATGCCGTTCGCGATGTCGCCGCGCCGCGCGTCGCGCAACAGCAGGCGCGACTTCGCCAGGTCCGCCTCGGTCAGCGGCTTGGTCGAGGCAAGCTCGATCAGCGCATCGTCCTTGAAGACGCGGGCGCGCGGAATGTCGCGTTCCTGGGCATAGGTTTCGCGGAAGCGCGCCAGTTCGCGCACCACCGCCAGGAAGCGCGGCGAGCCCGAGCGGGTGCGCACCCGCTCCCATGCCTCGTCGGGGCGGGTGATATAGGTTTCCGGGTTCAACAGCACCGCGACCTCCTCGCCCAGCCAGGGCCCGCGGTCGGTCTTGTCGAGCTGCGCCGCGAGGAACTCGTAGATCGCCCGCAGATGCGTCACATCGGCCAGCGCATAGGCCGCCTGCGCATCCGACAGCGGCCGGTGCGACCAGTCGGTGAAGCGCGAGGACTTGTCGAGCGGCTGGCGCGCGATCTTCTTGACCAGCGTCTCATAGCCCGCCTGCTCGCCGAAGCCGCAGACCATGGCGGCGATCTGGGTGTCGAACAGCGGGTCGGGAAACACGCCGGCATCGTGAAAGAAGATCTCCAGATCCTGGCGGGCGGCGTGGAACACCTTCACCGTCGCCTTGTGGCGGAACAGGTCATAGAGCGGTTCCAGCGACAGGCCCTCGACCAGCGGGTCGATCAGCACGGCCGGGCCGCCCGGCAGATTGCTGGCCGAAGCCGGCGGCAGCGCGGCCTGGATCAGGCAGAGCTTGGAGTAATAGGTGCGCTCGCGCAGGAATTCGGTGTCGAGCGTGACATAGGGCTGAGCCTTGGCCAGTTCACAGAACTCGGCCAGTTCGGCCGTGGTGGTGATGGTGCGGATCTCGGTCTTGTGGTCGGTCTGTGGGTTGGCTGCCATTGGGTTCTTTCAGGGGCGGCGGGTCATCCGCCGGGCGATTCCCTTCGGCAATATCGAAGGTTTGGCGAAATTCAAGGAATTACCTTGGGTTTCACAGCGGATCGATATCGCCCTGTGCTCGCAATGCCGCGAATTCCGTCACGAATGCGGTCAGTTCCCCGCGCGCGATGGCCTCGCGCAGCCCGGCCATCAACTCCTGGAAGTAATGCAGGTTGTGCCAGGTCAGCAGCATCCCCGAGATCATCTCGCCGGCGCGGAAGACATGGTGCAGATAGGCGCGGCTGTAGCCGGTGCAGGCCGGGCAGCTGCAATGCTCGTCCAAGGGCCGCGGATCGTCGGCGTGCCGCGCGTTCTTGACATTGATCTGACCGCGCCGGGTCCAGGCCTGGCCGGTGCGCCCGGAACGCGAGGGCAGCACGCAATCCATCATGTCGATACCGCGCAGCACGGCGCCGACGATGTCGTCGGGCTTGCCCACGCCCATCAGATAGCGCGGCTTGTCCGCCGGCAGGAAGCCCGGGGCATAGTCGAGCACGCCGAACATCGCCTCCTGCCCCTCGCCCACGGCAAGGCCGCCGATGGCATAGCCCTCGAAGCCGATCGCCTTCAGCGCCTCGGCCGATTCCTCGCGCAATTCGCGGGTGACGCCGCCCTGCATGATGCCGAACAGCGCATGACCGGGCCTGTCGCCGAAGGCGTCGCGCGAGCGCGCGGCCCAACGCATCGACATGCGCATCGACTGCGCCACCACCTCGTCGCTCGCCGGCAGCGCCGGGCATTCGTCGAAGGCCATGACGATGTCCGAGCCCAGCAGGCGCTGGATCTCCATGCTGGTTTCGGGCGAGAGATGGTGCTTGCTGCCGTCGATATGGCTGGAAAAGGTCACGCCCTCTTCGGTCAGCTTGCGCAGGCTTGCCAGCGACATGACCTGGAAGCCGCCGGAATCAGTCAGAATCGGGCGGTCCCAGTTCATGAACCGGTGCAAGCCGCCCAGCCGGGCGATGCGCTCGGCGCCGGGGCGCAGCATCAGGTGATAGGTATTGCCCAAGAGGATGTCGGCGCCGGTGGCGCGTACCGATTCGGGCAGCATGGCCTTGACCGTGGCGGCGGTGCCGACGGGCATGAAGGCCGGCGTGCGGATCCGGCCGCGCGGCGTGTCGATGATGCCGGTGCGGGCGCGGCCATCGGTGGCCGAGACCTGGAAACTGAATTTCTCGCTCATGCGGCTGCTGATAGGCGTTCCGGCGCCGGATGCAAGGCCCGCTCAGGCCCCGGCGGCACGCAGGAGTTTCGCCCGGGTCGAGGGAATGGCGCCGATCTCGAGCCCGGTGAAGACATGCAGCGTGTCCATCTGCCGGTCGACGACGGCATGGTCGCTGACCCAGCCACCCATGGCCAGATAGCTGCGCAGCAAGGGCGGCATCGCCGCCATGGCCCGGCGCGGGTCGGGCTTGCGCAGCCGCAGCACGCGGGCAAAGCGGAACACCTGCGGCGCCTTGACCCGCGGCAGCCAGCGTTTCGGCGCCAGGTGCCGCTCGCGCAGCATGGCAAAGGCGTCCTCGTAGCCGCGCGTGTCGGTGCCGATGAAGCTGGAGCAGCCGAAGAGCATCGCCACGCCCTGGGCATCGACATGGCGCGCCAAGGCGCCCCAGGCCAGGCGCAGGATATCGGGATCACGGATCTCGGGATGGATGCAGAAGCGGCCGATCTCGACCATGCGGCCGTGGAAATCGCGCAGACGTGACAGGTTGTAGTAGCGCGCGGAATAGCTTTCGCCGATCTGCGCCCCGCCCTCCAGCGTCATCATGCGGAAACAGGCCACCAGCCGGCCGCCGGTCTCGCGAATCAGCACATGGGTGCAGCGGTCGTCATAATCGTCGGCGTCCAGCAATCCGGTGTCGCCGTCCTCGCGCCCGCGCGCGATGAAGCATAGCCAGCGCAGGTGCTGCGCCTCGCGGATTTCCTCTGCGGTTTCAGCGAAACCGACCTCGTAGCGGCCCTTGCGGAATGCCATCATCGCGCCTTGCCCGATCCTGAGTTCGACCGTCACCCGGTCCCGATCCGACTTGTTACGCCCCTCCCTGCACCCATCTTGTAACAGCTGCATGGTGGATTGAAGCGCAAAGATGACAGCGCGCGCCAGCAGACGCCCCGCGCGCTTGCGGCAGGCAGCGCGGGCCGCGCCTTGCCTATTGCTGGTCCAGCAGCTGCCCGGCCGAGACGCGGCCGACGTTGCCCATCAGCTGCCGGATCAGCCCGAGGCTGGTCACGCCGCTGTCGGTGACGCGCTGCGACAGCACCACGACGCGGCCGCGCTCCAGCCCGAAACGCTCGACATTGCTGACGGTGCCGGATTCGTTGAAGCTGACGGCGACGACCTCGCGGTTGATCTCGCGCGGCTGGCGGGCGCCGAAATATTCCCAGCGCGAGCCGACGTAATACCAGCCCGATCCGGTCAGCAGGCCCTGGGCCGAGGGCCGGCCGACCAGCCCCTCCAGCTCGGATTGCGAGGTCTGGCCGACGACCACCTGCGACAGCTGCTCCTCGGGCGGGACATAGCCGTGGTTGCGATAGGTGGCCTGGCAGGCGGAAAGCGCAAGAGGTGCGACCAGTGCCAAGGCCATGATCTGCCGCCGGGAAATCTTCATCGTCTCTCTGCCCCTCTACGCGCCTGTTGACGCCGCGCGACCGGCTTAGCAAACTCACGCCCTGCGCTCAAGAATATCCAGACCCAGGGCGAAGCCGCCCGCGAAAGGCCCATGATGACCGATATGAAGCCCCCGCAGTCCCGCTTTCGGGTGGCCCATCTGAACCCGCGCCAGCCGACCGAATTCACGCTGGCGCCCGACGCCGCGACGCGCCAGGCGCTGGCGGCCGAGCTGGGGCTGCTGGATCTGCCGAAGCTGCGCTTCGCCGGCCGCATCCAGGCCGTGGCCCAGGACGCCTGGCAGGTGACGGGCGCGCTCAAGGCCCGCGTGGTCCAGCCCTGCGTGGTGACGCTGGCGCCGGTCACGACCGATCTCGAGGAGCCGGTGCACCGCGTCTTCTCGCCCCATGTCAGCGCGCCCGAGGGCGACGAGATCGAGATGCCCGACGACGAACTCGAGCCCCTGGGTCCGTTCATCGACCTGGCCGCCATCATGGCCGAGGAACTGTCGCTGGCCCTGCCGCTCTATCCGCGTGCCAAGGGCGCCGAACTGGACACCCCCGAGACACCGGATGCCGAGGAACCGACCCGCAAGCCCTTCGCCGGCCTTGCGGATCTGCTGAAGGATTCGAAAAAGCCGCAGTAAGCTACGCGGAACGCTGCCTTTCCTGCCATTCCGGGTCCATCTGCGGCCCCAGGTTCAAGGGCGCCAGCATGCCTTGGCCCAGGATGTGATCGGCGGCCTTCTCGCCGGTCATGATCGAGGGCGCGTTCAGGTTGCCGTTGGTGATGCGCGGGAAGATCGAGCTGTCGGCCACGCGCAGCCCTTCGACCCCGATCACCCGCAGCTCGGGATCGACCACCGCCATGTCGTCGTCCCGCCGGCCCATGCGGGCCGTGCCGCAGGGGTGAAAGGCCGACTCGGCATGCTCGCGGATGAAGGCATCGATCTCGGCGTCCGTGACCACGCCCTCGCCCGGCTGGATTTCATAGCCCTTGTAATCGGCAAAGGCCGATTGCTCGAAAATTTCCCGGGTCAGGCGCACGCAGGCGCGGAACTCGGCCCAGTCGTCGGCATGCGACATGTAGTTGAAGCGGATCTCGGGCGCCTGTTTCGGATCGCCCGACTTCAGCCGCACCGTGCCGCGCGATTTCGAGCGCATCGGCCCGACATGGACCTGGAAGCCATGACCCTCGGCCGCCGCCTTGCCATCGTAACGCACCGCCAGCGGCAGGAAGTGATACTGGATATCGGGATATTCCACCCCGGCGGCCGAGCGGATGAAACCGCAGCTCTCGAACTGGTTCGAGGCGCCCAGGCCCGTCCCGGTCGCCATCCATTGCGCCCCGATCGAGCCCTTGCCCCACAGGTTCCAATGCTTGTAAAGCGTGATCGGCTTGGTCGCGGTATATTGCATATAGATCTCAAGGTGATCCTGCAGGTTCGACCCCACGCCGGGCCGGTCCGCCCGGACCTCGATGCCATGCTCGCGCAGATGATCCGCCGGCCCGATCCCCGACAGCATCAGGATCTTCGGCGTGTTGATCGAACTTGCCGAGAGAATCACCTCATGTTTCGCCCGGAACACGTTGACGCCGCGCGTATTCCTGACCTCGACACCGACCGCGCGCCCATCCTCGAACACCACGCGCTGCGCCATGCCGCGCCGCAACCGCAGCAGGCCGGTTTCCTGCGCCGGGCGCAGATAGGCATTGGCGGCAGACCAGCGCCGGCCTTCCCAGATGGTGGCCTCCATGGCGCCGAAGCCCTCCTGCCGGGCGCCGTTGTAATCATCGGTCATCGCATAGCCGGCCTCGTTGCCGGCGCGGATGAAGGCGTTGAACAGCGGATTCTTGCGCGAGCCACGGGTGACATGCAGCGGGCCCTCGGTGCCGCGATAGGCGCTGACCGCGCCATGCGAGGTCTCCATGCGCTTGAAATAGGGCAGCACATCGGCATAGGCCCAGCCGGCCGCGCCGCTCTCGGCCCAGAAATCGAAGTCCCGGGCATGGCCGCGCACGAAAACCATGCCGTTGATCGAGGACGACCCGCCCAGAACCTTGCCGCGCGGCGTCACCAGCCGCCGCCCGCCCAGATGCTCCTCGGGCTCGGACGAGAATCCCCAGTCATAGCGCCGCATGTTCATCGGATAGCTCAGCGCCGCCGGCATCTGGATGAAGGGCCCGATGTCCGAGCCGCCATATTCGATGATATCGACGCGCTTGCCGGCCATCACCAGCCGATAGGCCAGCGCGCAACCGGCCGAGCCGGCACCGACGATCACATAATCCGGGATCATGCCCTGACCTCCTGCACCGCCCTGCGGGCTTTCTCTGTTTTCCAAATACCCATGCCGACCGCGCCGCCGGCGCGGCGCCGCTCAATAGGGCGCATCGACGCCCCCCATGCCGACATAGACCGACTTCAACTGCGAATAATGCTCGATGGCCGCGGCCGAGTTCTCGCGGCCGATGCCCGACAGCTTCACCCCGCCGAAGGGCGCCTCGACCGGGGTCAGGTTATAGGCGTTGATCCAGGTCGTTCCCGCCTGCAAACCCGCCGCCATCCGGTGCCCGCGCGCCAGATCGCGGGTAAAGAGCCCCGCCGCCAGCCCATAGGGCGAGGCATTGGCGCGGGCGAGCACCTCGGCCTCATCGGCGAAACTCAGCACCGACATGACCGGGCCGAAGATCTCCTCGCGCACGATGAACATCTCGTCCGTGGCATCGGCAAAGACGGTCGGCGGCACGAAGGCGCCCTCGCCCGCCCCGCCGCAGACCAGCCGCGCGCCTTCGGCCTGGCCCTTGCCGATGGCTTCGCGGATCTTGGCGGCCTGGGCCGGGCTGACGATGGGACCGTGCTGGGTGTCCTCATCCAGCGGATCGCCGGCCTTGACCGAGGCGAGCCGCGCCGACAGCCGCTCGAGGAAGGCCGGCAGGATGCCCTCTTGCACAAAGACCCGGGTGCCGTTCGAGCAGATCTGCCCCGAGGAATAGAAATTCGCCAGGATCGCCGCGCCCACGGCATCCTCGAGGCTGGCGTCGTCGAAGACGATCAGCGGCGACTTACCGCCCAGTTCCATGGTAACGTGGCGCATGCCCTCGGCCGCGGCGGCATAGACCTTCTGCCCGGTCGCGACCGAGCCGGTCAGCGAAACCTTGGCGACCAGCGGGTCCGTCACCAGCGCCGCGCCGACCGCGCCGCGGCCCTGCACGACGTTGAAGATCCCCGCCGGCAGCCCGGCTTCGGTCAGGATCTCGGCCAGTTTCAGCGCGCCCAAAGGCGTCTCCTCGCTGGGCTTGAAGACCATGGCATTGCCCATGGCCAAGGCCGGCGCCGCCTTCCAGCAGGCGATCTGGCTGGGATAGTTCCAGGCGCCGATGCCGGCGCAGACGCCAAGCGCCTCGCGGATGGTATAGACGAAATCGCCGCCCAGCGGGATGCTCTGCCCGGTCACGGTCGGCGCCAGCCCGGCGAAATATTCTAGCGCATCCGCGCCCGAGGGCCAGTCGGCCACTCGCGTTTCCTGGATCGGCTTGCCGGTGTCCAGCGTTTCCAGCCGGGCGAGTTCCTCGCCGCGCTCGCGGATGATCTGGGCGGCCCGCATCAGCACGCGGGCACGCTCGACCGGGCGCAACGCCGCCCAGGCCGGCTGCGCGGCGGCGGCGGCGGCGGTGGCCTGCGCCACCTGGGCGACCGAGGCTTCGCGCAGATCGGCGATCACCGCGCCGGTATAGGGGTAATGCACGGGCAGCGCGACGCCCTCGCCCTCGACGAAGGCGCCGTCGATATAGAGGCTGGCGGCGGGTTGCGCGGTTTGGCGGGCGTCATGGCTCATGGCAGCACCTTCTCCAGATAGTCCATTGTCGTGCGTTCGGCGGCGGCGGCATCGGCCTCGTTCGACAGCGCCGCGCGCAGGTAAAGCCCGTCGATCAGCGCGCCGACGGTGCGGGCGATACGCTCGGCCCCGGCGCCGGCCAGCGGCCGCAACGCCACCAGCAGGTTCGAGCGCAGCCGCTTGTGATAGATGCGCAAGAGCCGCGCCGCCTCGGGTTCGACCAGCGCCAGCGCATAGAAGTTCAGCCAGGCGGCGACCGTCTCGCGCGCAAAGTTCTGCGGCGTGAAGTTCGCCCGCACCACGGCGCGCAGCCGCTCTTGCGGTTCGGGCGCGTCCTTCAGCAGGCCGCGCGCCGACTCGGCATATTGCGTCAGGATATGCCGCATCGCGGCAAGAAAGATCCGCTCCTTGGAGCCGAAATAGTGATGCGCCAAGGCCGAGGACATCCCCGCCTCGCGCGCGATCTGCGCCACGGTCACGTCAAGCGACCCTGCGCGCCCCACCGTGGCAATGGTGGCGTTGATTAATGCCGCCTTTCGGATAGGCTCAACACCCAGTTTGGGCATGACAGGACACCATTTTGCAGCTTGTTTCAGCTTTCACGCGGAAAATTCCGCCCCATTCACCTGCATCTGGCAGATCTTTGATTGACTCGTCAATCAATAAAAGCCTTAATCAGGTAACGAGTCAACAAACCAGGGAGAACAAGATGACATTACGCCGCACCGCAGCGCTGATCGCGGCCGGGCTGGCCACCCTGCTCGGGCCGGTCGGCGCCGCGCAGGCCGAGGAACCGGCCGAGTGCCGCGAGGTCGTCTTCTCGGATGTCGGCTGGACCGACATCAGTTCGACGACTGCGCTGGCCTCGACCGTGCTCCAGGCCTTGGGCTACGCGACCGAGACCAAGATCCTGTCGCTGCCGGTGACCTATACCGCCATGGCCAAGGACGATGTGGACGTGTTCCTGGGCAACTGGATGCCCAGCCAGGAAAACGACCTGAAGCCCTATCGCGACGCGGGCACCGTGGACGTGCTGCGCACGAACCTGACCGGCGCGAAATACACGCTGGCGACCAACGAGGCCGGCGCCAAGCTGGGCATCGACGATTACAGCAAGATCGCCGCGCACAAGGCCGAGCTTGACGGCAAGATCTACGGCATCGAGCCGGGCAATGACGGCAACCGCCTGCTCTTGGAGATGGTGGCCGAGAACAAGTTCGACCTGGGCACCTTCGAAGTGGTCGAAAGCAGCGAGCAGGGCATGCTGGCGCAGGTCGCCCGCGCGGACGGCGCCGGCAAGCCGGTGGTCTTCCTGGGCTGGGAGCCGCATCCGATGAACACCCAGTTCAAGATGACCTATCTTTCCGGCGGCGACGAGATCTTCGGGCCGGACTTCGGCGGCGCACGGGTCGACACCAACGTCCGCGCGGGCTATGCCGAGACATGCCCGAATGTCGGAAAGTTCCTGCAGAACCTGGAATTCACCCTGCCCATGGAAAGCGAAGTCATGGGCCTGATCCTGAACGACGGCGAGCAGCCCGGCGATGCGGCGCTGAAATGGCTGAAAGCCAATCCCGATGCCGCGAAGCCCTGGATCGCGGGCGTGACCACCGCCGATGGCGGCGACGCGCAGGCCGCACTGGACAAGGTGCTGAACGACTGACGTCAAGCACGGCCGCCCGGCACGGGCGGCCGTTTCCGCAGGGCGCGATCGTGCCGAATCCTGTCGCGATTGCGCCATCCGCCGCCCGGGCCGGGCCGTAATCCGGTCCCACCGTCGCGGCCCGATGCCGAGATGACGAACCGTCCCCGCCGGGACCGACCATTCCGCCACGCCTCACAAACCCCGGGTCTTGATGACCCCGAACGGTAGCAAAGGAAGCATGGACCAACTCACAGCTCTGTTGACCGACACCAAGATCCCTGTCGGCAAGACCGCCAAAGCCATATTCGACTGGCTGAACGCCCATGCCGCGTTCATCTTCAACGCCATTTCCAAGCTGCTCGACGGGCTGATCAACGGCATCCTGCAGATCCTCGACTTTCCGCACCCGCTGGTCTTCACCCTGCTGGCGGTGGCGCTGACCTGGGGCCTGCAACGCAGCTGGAAGACCTGCCTGCTGGTGGCTCTCAGCCTGCTCTTCATCCTGAACCAGGGCTATTGGGACGAGACGATGCAGTCGCTGACCCTGGTGCTTTCGGCCTGCGTGGTCTGCATGGCGCTGGGGGTGCCGATCGGCATCGCGGCGGCGCACCGGCCCCGGCTTTATGCCTGGATGCGGCCCGTGCTCGACCTGATGCAGACGCTGCCGACCTTCGTCTATCTGATCCCCGCCATCGTCTTCTTCGGCATCGGCATGGTGCCCGGCCTGATCGCCACGGTGATCTTCGTGCTGCCGGCGCCGATCCGGCTGACCTATCTCGGCATCAGCTCGACCCCGCAGGCGCTGGTCGAGGCCGGGACCGCCTTCGGCGCCACCCCGCGCCAGCTTCTGTGGAAGGTGGAACTGCCCAGTGCCGCGCCGCAGATCATGGCCGGGCTGAACCAGACCATCATGCTGTCGCTGTCGATGGTCGTCATCGCGGCGCTGGTCGGGGCCTCGGGCCTGGGCGTGCCGGTGGTTCGGGCGCTGAACAGCGTGAACACCGCGCTGGGTTTCGAAAGCGGCTCGATCATCGTCGTCGTCGCCATCATGCTGGACCGGATGCTGCGGGTGGGGAAACACCATGACTGAACGCGCCATGACGGAACGCAATGCCGTCGAATTCGACAATGTGAACATCGTCTTCGGCGACCGGCCCGAGGCCGCGCTGCCGCTGATGGACCAGGGGCTGGAGCGCGGCCCGATCAAGACCGAGACCGGCCAGGTCCTGGGCGTGCACAATTGCAGCCTGACCGTCAAGGAGGGCGAGATCCTGGTGCTGATGGGCCTGTCCGGCTCGGGCAAGTCCACGCTTCTGCGCGCGGTGAACGGGCTGAACTCGGTCTGCCGCGGCGACGTGCGGGTCTGGGACGGCGACCGCATGGCCTCGGTCAGCAATGCGGGCGGCGCCGAATTGCGGCGGCTGCGGCGCGAGCGCGTCGCGATGGTCTTCCAGCAATTCGGCCTGCTGCCCTGGCGCACGGTGCGCGAGAACGTCGGCCTGGGGCTGGAACTGGCCGGCATGCCCGCGGCCGAACGCGCGCGTCGCGTCGATGCGCAGCTGGCCACGGTGAACCTGACCGAATGGGCCGACCGCAAGGTGGGCGACCTGTCGGGCGGAATGCAGCAGCGCGTGGGCCTGGCGCGCGCCTTCGCGACCGAGGCGCCGATCCTCCTGATGGACGAGCCCTTTTCGGCGCTGGACCCGCTGATCCGCAACCGGCTGCAGGACGAATTGCTGGAGCTGCAAGAGCGCCTGCGCCGCACCATCATCTTCGTCAGCCACGACCTCGACGAGGCGTTCCGCATCGGCAACCGCATTGCGCTGATGGAGGGCGGCCGCATCGTGCAGATCGGCACCGCGCGCGAGATCATCGCCAATCCGGTCAATGCCTATGTCGAGGATTTCGTCGCCCATATGAATCCGCTCGCCGTGCTGACCGCCGAGGATATCGCCGAACCCGGCGAGGCCCCCGGCACGCCCATCGACCGCGAGACGCCGGTGCGCGAGGTCATGCGCAGCCTGGCCGCCAGCAGCGCCGAGGCCCTGCCCCTGCAAGGCGGCGGCCGCATCACCCAGGCCGGCATCCTGAAGCGGCTCGCAACCGAGCACAAGGCCGGCGGCGCCGTCGAGCACTGACAGCGCCATTGTTGCCGTTCTGCCATAGCCCGCCCCGCGCCTGCCGCGGGGCGGGTTGTCGCGAATCGGGAAGCGTGCCTATCAAGAGGCGTTCCGCAACCCCAGCATGGAAAGGGCAGAGGCATGACCGATCACGACGCCGCCCGTTTCGGGGTGAATCGACGCCAGTTCCGGCGCGATTGACGGCAACCCGGGGTCCGGCCGCAGGCTGACCCATCCCGACATCGCCGATGCCTGACCGCCGCGCGCAACCGCGTGGCGCGCCGCATCCGCGATTCCCAACCCTGCAAGACATGAGGGCCGCGCCGTGCGAACGGGCGGCAAGACCGGATGACCCTTTCCGACCTGCGTTCCACGTGCGACCTGCGCGTGCCGCTTGACGAGCTGATCCAGACCCATGGCCTCGGCCGCGTGGCCCTGGCCTTGATGCGCGCGGCGCTGCGGCCCGGCCGAGGGCGGCCGCCGCCGGTCAGCACGCTCTCGGACCACCTGCTGCGCGACATCGGGCTGGAGCCGGGCGATCGCCGCCGGCGCTAGTCCCTTTCCTGTCCCGGCTGCGGGGTGATCCCGCCCCGCCGCGACTCGCGCCAGGTGATATAGCTGATCGCGGCGATCATCGTGGCGCCGCCGACCAGCACCCAGACATCGACCGGCTCGGCAAAGACCAGCGCGCCCAGCAGGCTGGCCCAGATCAGCTGCAGCAGCGTCACCGGCTGGGTCACGGTCAGCGGCGCCGCGGCAAAGGCCCGGGTCATGGCGTAATGCCCGGCGGTGGCGAAGAAGGCGGTGCAGGCCAGCACCGCGCATTGCACCGCGCTTGGCGGCACCCAATGCAGCGCCGCGATCGGCGCCAGCCCCAGGCAGACCGTCAGCGACATCATCGCCACCACGACCGAGGCCGGCACCCGCTCGGACAGCCGCTTGGCCACCAGGTAGGAGGCGCCGAAGGTGACGGCGGCGCCAAGCTGCGCCAGATGCCCCTCCTCGAGCTGCCGCAGCCCCGGGCGCAGCACGATCAGCGCGCCGACCAGCGCCACCGCGATGGCCAGCGCCCGGCGCCACGAGATCCGCTCGCCCATCAGAGCCGCCGCGCCCAGGGTCACGACGATGGGATTGAGGAAGCCGATGGCCGTGACCTCGGCCACGGTGATGCGGGCCATGGCGTGGAACCACAGGATCACCGCGACGATATGCAGCGCGCCGCGCAGCACGAACAGCCGCCAGATCCGCGCCGGAAAGCCGCGCCGCAGGGCCGGACCCAGCGCCGGCAGCAGGAACAGCAGGCCAAAGGCGAAGCGGATGAAGGCGCCCTCGGCCGCCGGCAGCGCCTGGCCCAGCCAGCGCACCGTGCCGTTCACGGCGACGAAGCACAGACCCGCCGTCAGCATCCACAGGATACCCGACAGGTCGTTGCGCAAGGAGGGGGTTGCGGTATGGCTCATGCCCCAGCCATGCCCCGCCCCGAGGCCCGGCGCAAGGGTCAGCCCTTCAGCACCAGCCCCAGCGCGATGGCCCACATGGTCAGCCCGACCAGCGCGTCCAGCACCCGCCAGGCCGCCGGCCGGGCAAAGACCGGCGCCAGCAGCCGCGCCCCGTAACCCAAGCCAAAGAAGAACAGCACAGAGCCGCTGATCGCCCCCAGCGTGAAGCCCGGCTTGTCCGGCCAGCCGGCCGAGATCGAGCCGATCAGCACCACCGTATCCAGCCAGACATGCGGGTTGAGCCAGGTCAGCGCCGCCAATACGCCCAGCGTCGCCACCAGGCCGGCGGCACCCTGCCCGCCCCCCATGCTGGCGCCGCCGCGCCAGGCGGCGCGAAAGGCGCGCGCGCCATAGACCAGCAGGAAGGCCGCGCCGCCCCAGCGCATCGCCACCAGGAACCCCGGCGCATGGTCGGCCAGCGCCCCCGCCCCCAGCACCCCGGCCGAGATCAGGATCGCGTCCGATACCGCGCAGAACAGGCAGGTCGCCAGCACATGGCGCCGCATCAGCCCCTGCCGCAGCACGAAGGCGTTCTGCGCCCCGATGGTGACGATCAGCGACAGCGTGGTGCCGAGCCCGGCCAGATAGGCATGCATGGCGATCTCCTTTCAACCGCGTCTTGCCCGGCCCGGGCAGTTCAGGCAAATTCAAAATCGTTACCTGGATTAAGGCTGCCTGATGCTCGACTATGCCGCCCTGGCCGCGCTGGCCGAGATCATCCGCCGCGGCAGCTTCGACGCCGCCGCCGCGGCGCTTGGCGTCACGCCCTCGGCGATCTCGCAGCGCATCAAGGGGCTCGAGGAACGGCTGGGCCAGGTGCTGATCCACCGCGGCCCGCCGGCCACCGGCACCGAGACCGGGTTGCGGCTGATGCAGCATCTGGAACAGGTGCGGCTGCTGGAAGCCACGCTCGACGGCGCGCGGCGCCCCGGCGCCGGCCCGGCCCGGCTGCGGCTGGCGGTGAATGCCGACAGCCTGGCGACCTGGTTCCTGCCGGCGCTGACGGCGCTGCCGCTGCTCTACGAACTGGAAGTCGACGACCAGGACCATGCCCGCGACTGGCTGCGCCAGGGCCAGGTCTCGGGGGCGATCTGCTCGGACCCGCAGCCGGTGCCGGGCTGCGACGTGCATCCGCTGGGCCATATGCGCTATCTCGCGCTGGCCACACCCGGCTTCATCGCCCGCCACTTCCCGGACGGCGTCACCGAATCCGCGCTGAAACGCGCACCGGCGGTGATCTTCAACCAGAAGGACGCCGCTCAATCCCGCTGGGCCGAACAGGCCACCGGCCGGCGCCTGCATCTGACCGGCCACCGCATCCCGGCCTCGGAGGCCTTCGCGCGGGCGGTGGACCTGGGCCTCGGCTGGGGCATGGTGCCCGAGAGCATGGCCGGCGCCGGGCTGCGGGAACTCGTCCCCGGCCTGCCGCTGGACGTGCCGCTCTACTGGCACGTCCAGCGCGCCATGGCGCCGGCGCTGGCGCCACTGACCGCCGCAATGAAAAGGGCCGCAGCAGACCTGCGACCCTGATTTCTTTGCTCTTCAAATACCCCCGCCGGAGGCGTCACTCCAGTTGCGCCGCGACGTCCTCGGGAATGTCGAAATTGCCGGTGACGTTCTGCACGTCGTCGTCGTCTTCCAGCGCGTCGATCAGCTTCATCAGCCTTTGCGCGGTCTCCAGGTCGATCTCGGTCGGAGCCTGCGGCTTCCAGATCAGCTTGGCCGATTCCGACTCGCCAAGCGCGGCCTCCAGCGCATTCGAGACCTCCGCCAGGTCGGTGTCGGCGGTATAGATCCAGTGGCCGTCCTCGTCGCTCTCGACATCCTCGGCCCCGGCTTCGATCGCCGCCATCATCACCGTGTCGGCATCGCCGGCGCTGGCCGGATACATGATCTCGCCCTTGCGGTCGAACATGAAGCTGACCGAGCCGCTCTGCCCCAGGTCGCCGCCGTATTTGGTGAAATAGCTGCGCACGTTCGAGGCGGTGCGGTTGCGGTTGTCGGTCATCGCCTCGACCATGATGGCGATGCCGTTCGGGCCATAGCCCTCGTAACGGATCTCGTCATAGTTCTCGGCATCGCCGCCCATCGACTTCTTGATCGCGCGGTCGATCACGTCCTTGGGCATCGAGTTCGATTTCGCCTCCTTCACCGCCAGGCGCAGGCGCGGGTTCTTCTCGGGGTCGGGATCGCCCATCTTCGCGGCGACGGTGATCTCTTTGGCCAGTTTCGAAAACAGCTTCGAGCGCAGCTTGTCCTGCTTGCCCTTGCGATGCTGGATATTGGCCCATTTGCTATGGCCTGCCATGGTCTTTCCCAGTTTTCATACGGAATATCGCCGGCGCTTTTATGCGGCGCGGGCCGAAATCGCAAGCCTAGCCCTGATGGCGGCCGATCTCGGACAGCACATAAAGCCGCAGCGCGGTGGCCAGCCCCACCCCCGGCGGCCGCTTGCGGTCGATGGCGGCGATCAGCCCGGCCGCGGTCTCGCCGCGCTCGCGCGCCAGCCCGCGCAATTCGCGCCAGAACGCATCCTCGAGGCTGACCGAGGTGCGATGCCCGCCGATGGTGACCGAGCGCTTGATCGGCGGCGTCATCTCGGGCAGGTCAGGCATCCGCGTCCCCTTCGTCGCACCGATTCTGGTCCAGGTGATGCTGGTCCAGATGCCGGGCGGCGCGGGCCAGGTCGGCCGCCTCGGCCTGCTTCGCCGCCTTGCTGCGGCCGAATTTCGCCGCATTCTCGTCGCCCTGGCGACGGGCGGCGTCACGGGCGGCGCTCTTGCGCGCCACCCGCAGGTTCACGACCTTGCCCTTGCCTGATCCGGTGTCGGGGCCGGCCACCATCAATCCTCGGGGCCGACCATCTGCTCGGGACGGACCACGCGGTCGAAGGTCTCGCCGTCGACCAGGCCCAGGGCGATGGCCTCCTCGCGCAGCGTGGTGCCGTTCTTGTGCGCGGTCTTGGCGACCTTGGTGGCGTTGTCATAGCCGATGGTGGGCGCCAGCGCCGTCACCAACATCAGCGATTCCTTCATCAGCTTGTCGATGCGCGGAATGTTCGCCTGCGTTCCCACGACCATATTGTCGGTGAAGGACCCCGCCGCGTCGCCCAGAAGCTGCATGGATTGCAGCACATTGTAGGACATCATCGGGTTGTAGACGTTCAGTTCGAAATGGCCCTGCGATCCGGCAAAGCCGATGGCGGCGTCGTTGCCCATGACATGGGCGCACACCATGGTCAGCGCCTCGGCCTGGGTCGGGTTGACCTTGCCCGGCATGATCGAGGATCCCGGCTCGTTCTCGGGCAGGATCAGCTCGCCCAAGCCCGAGCGCGGGCCCGAACCCAGCAGCCGCATGTCGTTGGCGATCTTGAACAGCGAGCCCGCCACCGTCTTCAGCGCGCCCGAGAAGAACACCATCGCATCATGCGCGGCCAGCGCCTCGAACTTGTTCGGTGCGGTGACGAAGGGCAGGCCGGTGATCTTGGCGATCTCGGCAGCGATGGCCGTGTCCCAGCCCTTCTTGGTGTTCAGCCCGGTGCCGACCGCGGTGCCGCCCTGCGCCAGCTCGTAGATGTCGCCCAGCGCCAACTTGACGCGCTCGATGCCCTTGGCGACCTGATGCGCGTAACCGCCGAATTCCTGGCCCAGCGTCAGCGGCGTCGCGTCCTGGGTATGGGTGCGGCCGATCTTGATGATATCCTTGAATTCCTCGGATTTCGCCGCCAGCGCCTTGTGCAGCTTTTCCAGCCCGGGGATCAGCACGTCATGCGCCTGCATGGCAATCGCCACATGCATCGCAGTCGGGAAGGTGTCGTTCGAGGACTGGCCCATGTTCACATGGTCGTTCGGGTGCACGGGCTTCTTCGAGCCCAGCTCGCCGCCCAGGATCTCGATGGCGCGGTTCGAGATCACCTCGTTCGCGTTCATGTTCGACTGCGTGCCCGAGCCGGTCTGCCAGACCACCAGCGGGAAGTTGTCGTCGAACTTGCCGGCCACGACTTCCCCGGCCGCCTGCACCATCGCCGCGCCCAGCTTGGGGTCCAGGTTGCCCGTCGCCATGTTCACCTGCGCCGCGGCCTGCTTGATCACGCCGAGCGCGCGCACGATGGCGACCGGCTGACGCTCCCAGCCGATGGGAAAGTTCTGGATCGAGCGCTGGGTCTGCGCGCCCCAATACTTGTCGCCGGGGACTTCCAGCGGACCGAAGCTGTCGGTCTCGGTGCGGGTGGTCTTGGTCATCGCATGCTCCCTCACGGTGTCGCGAGGGGTTCTAGGCAAGATGGCGAGGATTCGCAATCTGTATGCCGTCGTATGCCATGCGCTAACAGCGGCTTATTTGCGCCACTTGTCCAGGCTGACCACCTCGGCACCGCCCGGAGGCGTGTCGGGCGCCGGCGCCTCGGCCTCGTCCTCATCCTCCTCCGCGGCTTCGTCGTCCTCTTCGTGGTTTTCGAATCGCAATCCGAATTCCACCGCCGGATCGACGAAGGTGCGCAGTGCGTCAAAGGGGATATACAGCGGCTCGGGAGAATCGCCGAAGTTCAGCGTGATGCGGAACCCGTCCTGGGAAATCTCCAGATTCTCGAACCAGTGCTGGATGACGATGGTCATTTCCTCGGGATAGCGCGCCCGCAGCCAGTCCGCCATTTCCACATCCGGGTCGCGGGTGTCGAAGGTGATGAAGAAATGATGCTCGCCCGGCAGGCCCTCGGCCGCGACCTGGGCCAGGACATCGGCGATCAGCCGCACCATGGCCCGGTGCATCATGCCGCCGTAATCGATTCCGCGTGCCATGGGCCCTCCGTATCTCTGGCCGCCAGCATAGGGAATTGGGCCGGCTTGAAAAGCCCCTGAAAACCCCCGGCCGCCGCCGACTGCCCCGACGCAAGCGCCTTCACCGTTTCCAAATACTCAAAGCCGCCCGCGCCAACGGCGCCGCGGTCAAGTCCATGAGACTGAAAGGGAAAGTCGAAAATGGCGCGGTTGACGGGGCTCGAACCCGCGACCCCCGGCGTGACAGGCCGGTACTCTAACCAACTGAGCTACAACCGCGCTTTTCGTGGCGACGTTCGGAAATGGTGGCGCGGTTGACGGGGCTCGAACCCGCGACCCCCGGCGTGACAGGCCGGTACTCTAACCAACTGAGCTACAACCGCGCAGACCATCTCCCCCGGATCGCCGTCCGGGGTGCGAGGGGGTTTACGCATGGGGGCGGATGGCGTCAAGGCCGTTTCCACCGAAAAAACGACGGGGCGCCCCGAAAGGCGCCCCGAGTATCATTCGGCAAGGCGCGCAGGCCTTATTTCCGCACGGTCTTTTCGTCGAAATCGGGCAGCGCCTCGAGTTCGGCCTTGGTGTAATTGGTGGCGAAGAAGGTGTCGTTGCCGACGGTGATCAGATGGATCGCATCTTCGCCCAAGAGCACCTTCTTGGCGCCGATGCCCAGGAAGCCGCCGATATCGGCGATATAGCCCACCACCTGGCCCGAATCGTCCATGACGATGTCATTGACCTTGGCGATGTCCTGCCACTCGGCGGGGCGTTCCTCGATGGTCGGCGCCACCCATTCGGTCGAGGAGGGCTGGTTGGTGGTCCAGATCCGGCGGCTGGTTACCCAGCTCGACAGCACGCCCGGCTCGGCCTCCGAAATCGCGGGGGCGTTCACATCGGGCGGCGTGACCGGGGCGGCCTCGGCCGCGTCCTGGGCGGCATCGGCGGCATCCTCGGCCGCATTGTCGGCAGAGGCCGCCGCGTCATCGGCAGCATCGGCCGCGTCCTCCGCGGCGTTTTCGCCCATTCCGGCCGTGGCATTCGCGGCATCGTCAGCGGCGGTTGCGGCCGCATCGGCTGCGGTATCGGCCGCAGTCGCGGCATCGTCGGCGGCCTTCTCGGCTGTGGCGCCGGCCTGGTCGGCCGCCTGGTCCGCAGCGGTCGCGGCCTGGTCGGCGGCCTGCTCGGCAGTATTGGCGGCGCCCTGCGCCTGCTCGGCCGAATCGGCCGGCATGGTGGTGGTCGCATCTTGCGCGAAGGCGGCACCCGCCAGCGCCAGGGTCGTCGCGGCAATGACAAGAGGTTTCATGGACGCTGTCCTTTCCGGTTGTCTTTTGTCACGGACGGGCGAAGCCGTCCCATGGCGACCCAACGCGGCCTTTCCCGCTTCGTTCCCGGAAATGGCGTGAAAAGCGCCGGTTGGCAGAAACCCGCCGCGCGGAGCCTCAGCGCCGGCCGGGCGGGCTGATGCGGCCGCCGCAGACCGGCGCCGGCGCCGCCGTGGTGCCGGACCCCGAGGTCGGCAGCCCGCGCAGCACCCGCACCGCGAGCCAGCCGAAGGCCTGCGCCTCCAGCATGTCGCCGTCCAGCCCCGCCGTCTCGACCGGCGCCACCGGCACCGGCAGGCGCGCCGCCAGCGCCGCCATCATCGCCCCGTTCAGCCGGCCGCCGCCGCAGACCAGCACGCGTCCGGGCAACCGCTCCAGAGCCGAAAGCCCCGCCGCGACCGCCGCCGCCGCGGCATGGGTCAGGGTGGCCGCGGCATCCGCATCGCCCAGATGCGCCACGTCCAGCGTTCCGGCAAAAGCGTCGCGGTCCAGCGATTTTGGCAGCGGCCGGGCGAAATGCGGATGGCGCAGGAAGGCCGCGATCACACCCTCGTCCGGCACGCCTTGCGCGGCAAGCCGCCCGCCCTCGTCCCGCGCCTGGCCGCGCCGCGCGCGCATCAGGTCGTTCAGCGGCGCATTGGCCGGGCCGGTGTCGAAGGCGATGCAGGCGCCCGGCGCCTCGGGGGCCGGCGCCTCGGGGTCGACAAAGGTCAGGTTGCCTACCCCACCCAGGTTCAGGAACGCGACCGGCGCGCGCGGCAAGAGCCCTTGGCCCATGGCCCATTCCGCGCAGGCCCAGTGGAAGAAGGGCGCGAGCGGCGCGCCCTCGCCGCCCTGCCGCACGTCCTCGGAGCGGAAATCCCAGACCACGCGCCGCCCCAGCAAGCGCGCCAGCGCCGCGCCATCGCCGGCCTGATGCGTGCCCCGCCCCCTTTGCGTTTTCGTGCCCGGATCATGCGCCAGCGTCTGACCGTGATAACCGACGAGTTCCGCCTCGGGGAAGCCCTCGGCCAGCGCGGCATGGGCGGCAACGGAAAGCGCCGCCGCCTCGGCCACGTCCGGCCCGCCCGGCCATTGCCCCAGCGCGGCATGCAGCAGCCCGGATTCATTGCCGGAATAGGGGCGATAGGCGCTGCGGCCGAAGCCGGCGATGCGGATGCCGTCGGTCTCGATCATCGCCGCATCGACCCCGTCCAGCGAGGTGCCCGACATCATCCCCAGCGCCCGGATCATCATGCTTTCCCTTTTTTCGCCCCAACGGTATATCCGCGCCATTCGAAAGGAAAAGCCCATGACCTACCATGCCAAATCCGATTTCCTGAACGTGATGATCGAGCGTGGCTATCTGGCGGACTGCACCGACCTGCAGGCGCTGGACGAAGCCCTGATCAACGGACCGGTGACGGCATATATCGGTTATGACGCGACGGCAGCCAGCCTGCATGTCGGGCACCTGCTGAACATCATGATGCTGCGCTGGTTCCAGAAGACCGGCAACCGTCCGATCACCCTGATGGGCGGCGGCACCACCAAGGTCGGCGACCCCAGCTTCCGCAGCGAGGAGCGCCCGCTGCTGACCCCGGACGCGATCCAGGCGAATATCGACGGCATGCAGCAGGTCTTTGCCCGCTACCTCGACTATGGCGAGGGGCGCGCGATGATGCTCAACAATGCCGAATGGCTGGACAGCCTCAACTACCTCGATTTCCTGCGCGACATCGGCCGGCATTTCTCGGTCAACCGGATGCTGTCGTTCGAATCGGTCAAGTCGCGGCTGGATCGCGAGCAATCGCTGAGCTTCCTCGAATTCAACTACATGATCCTGCAGGCCTACGACTTCCTAGAACTGTATCGCCGCTACGACTGCCGGCTGCAGATGGGCGGCTCGGACCAGTGGGGCAATATCGTCAACGGCATCGACCTGACCCGCCGCGTGCTGGATGGCGAGATCTGGGGCCTGACCTCGCCCTTGCTGACCACCTCGGACGGGCGCAAGATGGGCAAGTCGCAGGGCGGCGCGGTCTGGCTGAACGGCGCCATGCTGTCGCCTTACGAGTTCTGGCAGTTCTGGCGCAACACCACCGACGCCGACGTGGGCCGGTTCCTGAAGCTTTATACCGACCTGCCGGTCGCGGAATGCGACCGCCTGGGCGCGCTGTCGGGGTCCGAGATCAACGCCGCCAAGATCATCCTGGCCAACGCGGTGACGACGCTGCTGCACGGCGCCGAGGCCGCCGCCTCGGCCGAGGCCACGGCGCGCGAGGTCTTCGAACAGGGCGGCGCCGGCGGCGACCTCGAGGTGGTGACGGTTGGCGCGGATGCGCTGCCCCTGTCGGTGGTGCAACTGCTGGCGCAGACCGGCATCGCCGCCTCGGGGAAAGAAGCCAAGCGGCTCATCGCCGAGGGCGGGCTGCGGCTGAACAACGACCCCGTCAGCGACCCGCAGCTGGCGGTGGACGCGGCGCTGATCGGCGACGGGCTGAAGGTCTCGGTCGGCAAGAAGAAGCACCGCATGGTGCAACTGGGCTAGGCGGCCAGGCCGGGGGCGACCCCGGCCTTTTCGTCAGAAGCGCCAGGTGGCGCCCAGGATCGGCCCGGCCATGGTCACGTCCAGCCGCGTGCCGCCGTCGCGATAATCGACGTTCAGTTGGCGGTAGCCGGCCGAGACGTAAAGCTGGTCGGTGACCTGATAATTCACCGTCGCGAGGAACTGGCTGGTGTGCTCGGACCCCGCGCCGCCGCCCACATCGGCATAGAGGATCGCCGACCATTGCGGCGCCAGCGCGACATTGGCCCGCAGCGCCAGGATCGGATCGATGAAATCCTTGCCGGGCGAGGCCTGGATCGCGCCGCCGGCGATCTTGATCCGGCTTTCGACCCGCCAGGCCCGGGCACCGGCCAGCGCATCCAGCGTCATGCGGTCGTTCGACACCACGCGCCAGCCGGCAAGCAGCGTCAGCGAGCGCTGCGTGACCTTGCCCGCGGCCGGCAGGCCCGGCGGCAGGGTGCCGGCCTTGGAGCTGGCCGACCAGCTCAGATCGCCCATCAGCACCAGCCGATCGCGCCGGGCGAAGCCCGACAGGAAGAAGGCGCCGTCGGTATCCTCGAGCACCTCGGACAGCGACTTGTCGAAGGCCAGCGTCGGCGCCCCGGCAAAGGGCGTCACGTCGCCGCCCAGGCCCGCGCCCCAGACATAGGGCGTGATCTGCCCCGACCAGTCCTGCGCCATGGCGGGGGCAAGCCCCGTGGAAAGCACCGCCGCGGCGGCCGCCAGGAATTCGCGCATCCTCTACCCCCCTTGCAACTCGTTCTTGAACAGGCGGCCGTTCTTCATGATCAGCCGCAGATTGGCGGTATCGGCCAGCCAGTCGAGGCTCGCCTCGGTATCGCCGTCGATGACCAGCAGGTCGGCCAGCGCGCCCTCGGCGATCACCCCCAGCCGCCCGTCATAGGGCGCGCGGCCGCCCGACAGCGCCAGCAATTCGCCAGCCGCGCCGGTCGCGCGATGCAGCGCCGCCAGCGGCGACATGAAACGCGCCAGCTTCGCCAGCTGCCGGCCCTGCGATTCGCCGCCGCCATACAGGATATCGGTGCCGAAGGCCCAGTTAACCTTGTGCCTGTCGGCCCATTCAAAGGCCTGCACCGTGCCCTCGGCCACCGCCTTTTGCGCGGCGGCGGCCTTGGGGTCGGTGTAGGTGTTGGAATCCTCGTCGGCCAGGAAGGGCTGGATCGACCACCAGATGCCGCGGTCGGCCATCATGCGCACGGTATCCTCGTCGGCCAGCTGGCCGTGCTCGATGGATTTCACCCCGGCCTCGATGCAGCGGCGAATGCCGGGCGCGGTATAGACATGGGCGCAGACATAGGTGCCCCAGTCGCTGGCCGCATCCACCGCCGCCCGCATCTCGTCCAGGGTGAACTGCAGCGATTCCAGCGGGTCGTATTGCGAGGCGACGCCGCCGCCGGCGCTGATCTTGATCTGGCTCGCGCCCTTCATCAGCTGCTCGCGCGTGCGGCGCAACACCTCGGGGGCGCCGTCGGCCAGCGCGGTCATGCCCTGGCGCGTGGCATAATCCGCCGGGTCCGAGGGCATCATCGGCAGCGCGTTCGAAAAGCGAAAATCGCCATGGCCCGAGGTCTGCGACAGGATCGCGCCCGAGGGGAAGATCCGCGGCCCGGTCACCACGCCGCGGTCGATGGCCGCCTTCAGCCCGAAGGCCGGGCCGCCGACGTCGCGCACGGTGGTAAAGCCGCGCATCAGCGTGTCGCCGGCCTGCTTGCCCGACATCAGGTGCACGAAGCCGATGTCCTGCGTCATCGCCGCGATCTGGCTCACCCCGGCCAGCGTCGCATGCCAGTGGCTGTCGATCAGGCCGGGGATGACCGTGCGCCCGCCGCAGTCGATGCGCTCGGCGTCCTGCGGCCCCTGCCCCACCCCCGGCAGCGCGGCGATGCGGCCGGAATCGACCAGGATCTCGACCCCTTCGCGCAGGGACAGGGTCTGGCCGTCGAAAAGCCGCAGGTTGGTCAGCAGCAGCGGCCGGGCCGGGGTCTGGGCCCGCAGTTCGCGCGGGGCGAGGCCGAAGCCCGCGAACATGCCCAGCACCGCCGCCATGCCGCCGATGATCTGCCGGCGCGAGATGTCGGCCTCGATCCGGGCCATGGCGGCCAGGGTCTGGGGGCTGCCGCATTGGCAGAAACGCACCGTGCCGGTGCTTGCGACGGTTTCAAGGCAGGTCAGGCACATGCGCGCTCCGTATATCGAGACGGTGCCGCGCATCTCCCGACCCGCGGCGATGCGCACATATCAGGCTTATCTGTCGTTGCTGGCAACAGGATT
This sequence comes from Paracoccus sp. DMF, assembly GCF_004407025.1. Classification (NCBI taxonomy): domain Bacteria; kingdom Pseudomonadati; phylum Pseudomonadota; class Alphaproteobacteria; order Rhodobacterales; family Paracoccaceae; genus Paracoccus; species Paracoccus sp. DMF. The sequence goes on along the minus strand of NZ_SOKV02000008.1, from coordinate 68,537 downwards.
CCGCGCCCGCGCGACCGCGGCCGGGTTGCCTAGCGCGGCTGCACGCGCAGCGCCGCGGCCATCACCCGGTCCAGCGATTGCAGGAACCGCGCCCGCTCCGCCTTGCCGAAGCCGCCGCCCCGGCCCTGCAGGAACGGGTCCGAGGCGCGCAGGTCCTGCATCAGGTCGCGCGTCGCCAGCCGGCCGCCGATATTGGCCAGCGTCAGCACCTCGCCGTCGGGCTGGACCACCTGCGCCCCGGCCTTGAGGCAGCGGTCGGCCAGCGGGATGTCCGAGGTGACCACCACGTCGCCCGGCCCGCAGGCGCTCGCGATCCACTTGTCGGCCTCGTCCGGGCCGTCGGGGACGATCTGCAAACGCACGAAAGGATTCGCCGAGGGCCGCAGCCCGCCGTTGCAGACCAGCACCATCGGCAGCCGCAGCCTGGTGGCGACGCGCTCGGCCTCGGCTTTCACCGGGCAGGCGTCGGCGTCGATGTAAAGCGTGGTCATCGGTCCTCCTGCGATGAAAAAGCCCCGCGCTGGCGGGGCTTTCCGGGTCGGGTCGGCCGGATCACTCCTGAACCGTGACCTTGACCATGTAATCGGGCTCGATCACCGCGCCATTGGCGGCCGGATCGCCCTTCTTGACGGCGTTCAGCACGTCCCAGCCGTCGACCAGCTGGCCCACGACGGTATACTGGTTGTCCAGGAACTCGGCCGGGGCCAGGTCGATGAAGAACTGGCTGTTGGCGCTGTTGGGATCCTGCGAGCGCGCCATGCCCACGGTGCCGGCCTGGAAGCTGACATCGTTGAATTCGGCCGGCAGGTCCGGCAGGCTGGAACCACCCATGCCGGCGCGCGCGGTATCGCCGCCGTGCTTGCCGAATTCCACGTCGCCGGTCTGGGCCATGAAGCCGTCGATCACGCGATGGAACACCACCCCGTCATAGGCGCCGGATTTCGCCAGGCCGACCAGACGCTCGACATGCTTCGGCGCCTTGTCGTTGTAGAGATCCAGCACGATCTGGCCCTTGGCCGCGCCCTTGGCGTCGGCGACCTCGATCACCAGGTTCGGACCCGGCCCGTCGGTCACGCCCGGCAGGCCCGCCGCCTGCGCCGAGGCCGCGCCGAAGACCAGCGCCGGGATCAGCAGCTTATTCCACATCGGCCGCCACCTTCACCGAGATCATCCGGTCGGGGTTCGCCGGCGGCTCGCCGCGGGCGATCTTGTCGACATGCTCCATGCCCTCGATGACGCGGCCATAGACGGTATACTGGCCGTTCAGGAAATGGTTGTCCTTGAAGTTGATGAAGAACTGGCTGTTCGCGCTGTTCGGGTTCATCGAGCGCGCGGCGCCCAGCGTGCCGCGGTCATGCGGCAGGCGCGAGAACTCGGCCGGCAGGTCCGGCAGGTCCGACCCGCCCGTGCCGGCGCGGCCCGGGTTGTAGTTGTTTTCCATGTTGGCGTGTTCCACGTCGCCGGTCTGGGCCATGAAGCCCTCGATCACGCGGTGGAAGGCCACGTTGTCGTATTTCCCGGCCCGGGCCAGTTCCTTCATGCGCTCGGCATGCCTGGGGGCAACGTCGGTCAGCAGTTCGATCACCACCGGGCCGTCCTTCAGCGCGATGATGACCGTGTTCTCGGGATCCTTGATCTCGGCCATGGGGGTCTCCTCTTCTCAGGCTCGGGTGCAGCCTTACGCATTTCGTCCCGGTCGCACAACGCCGCCCGGGCATCCGGGTTCGCCCTGCCGGTTGACGAATATGTCATTGTGCGGGAAAACCGCGCACGGCTGCGTCAGCCCGGCAGGAAAGGAAACGAGATGGCGGATTTCAACACGATCGACGATCTGGATCTGAACGGCAAGGTTGTGCTCGTCCGCGTGGACGTGAACGTCCCGGTCGAGAGCGGCCAGGTCACCGACGCGACCCGGATCGAGAAGATCGTGCCGACCGTCAGGGACATCCAGGCCAAGGGCGGCATCCCGGTGCTGCTGGCGCATTTCGACCGTCCCAAGGGCAAGCGCGTGGATGCGATGAGCCTGAAGGTCGTGCTGCCGGCGCTGGAGGCGGCGCTTGGCCAGCCGGTGAAATTCGCCGAGGAAGCCATCGGCGGCCCGGCCAAGCGCGTGGTGGCCGACCTGAAGCCGGGCGATGTGGCGCTGCTGGAAAACACCCGCTTCTATCCCGGCGAAGAGGAAAACGACCCGACCTTTGCCGCCTCGCTGGCGGCGCTGGGGCAGGCCTATGTCAACGACGCCTTCTCGGCCGCGCATCGGGCCCATGCCTCGACCGAGGGGCTGGCGCGGCTGCTGCCCGCCGCCGCCGGCCGGCTGATGGAGGCGGAGCTGAAGGCGCTGGACGCCGCGCTTGGCAATCCGCAGCGCCCGGTGGTGGCGGTGGTCGGCGGCGCCAAGGTCTCGACCAAGCTCGACCTGCTCGGCAACCTGATCGAGAAGGTCGACCACCTGGTGATCGGCGGCGGCATGGCCAATACCTTCCTGGTCGCCCAAGGCATCGAGGTCGGCAAATCGCTGGCCGAACGCGACATGGCCGAGACCGCGCGCGAGATCCTGACCAAGGCGCAAAGCGGCGGCTGCACCATCCACCTGCCGGTCGATGTCGTCGTGGCCCGCGAGTTCAAGGCCGGCGCGGACAGCGAAACCGTGGCCGCCGACGCCTGCCCGGCCGATGCGATGATCCTCGACGCCGGGCCGCAGACGGTCGAGGCGATCCGCGCCGTCTTCGAGGCCTCGCGCACGCTGATCTGGAACGGCCCGCTCGGCGCCTTCGAGATCGCCCCCTTCGACGCCGCGACCAATGCCGCCGCGGCTGAGGCGGCGCGGCTGACGCGCGAGGGCAAGCTGATCTCGGTCGCCGGCGGCGGCGACACGGTGGCGGCGCTGAACAAGGCCGGGGTCGCGGGCGATTTCACCTTCATCTCGACCGCCGGCGGCGCCTTCCTGGAATGGATGGAAGGCAAGGAGCTGCCCGGCGTCGCGGCGCTGCAAAAGCACTGAGGCCGGCGAAGCGATCCTGGGGGCCGTAGCGGTCCCCTTTTTCAGTTCTGCGCAGGCGCGGCGGGCGCCTCGGTCGGCTGCGCGGGCGCCGGGGTTGCCGTGCCCTCGGCCGTCGCCGGCGTTTCCGATTCGACGCGCGAGACGTCGTTCGTCTCCTCGGGCTCGGCGCCAAGGAACAGGAAGGCCGCCAGCGCGGCGATCGCCAGCGCGACCGCAATGGCGATGATCGCCGCCGGGTGACGGCGGGCGGCTTTCTCGGGTTCGGTATTGTGTGACATGACGATCTCCTCTCCGGCAAAACCCGGCAAGGGAAGCCGCGGTTCCCGTCAAGGTTGCCGGGCGGACGGCAAACCCCCGCCCGGCAGGCTGGCCTTAACCAGAGGCCGCAGCGGGGGCCTGCGGCGCCGGCACCGTGACGGCCGGCGGCAGGTTGCGCTCGATGTCGCGGTCGCTGGTATCCATGAACAGGATATACAGGAAGGCGCAGATGGAAATCGCGAACGCCAGGCCAAGCACCAGGAAGAAAGGCCGGTTCTGGCGGATCTGTTCGGGAATGCCTGCGGGGTCTTCGTTCGCCATGGGAATATCCTCCCGATTACGAGCGCATATAACGCGCGGCCGGGCAGGAAGTTCCGTTAGCGCAACCCTGATTGCCCTTGGCGGCGGGTCTGCTAAGCAGCCGCCATTCTCGACATGGAGTTCCCGATGCAGATGACCGATACCGTCCGCAAGATCCTCGCCAATTACGAGGGCGAAGCGCCTGGTGTGAAGGCCCAGCTGGCCCGCATGCTGATGACCGGCAAGCTGGCCGGCACCGGCAAGATGATCATCCTGCCGGTGGACCAGGGCTTCGAGCACGGCCCGGCGCGCAGCTTCGCCCCGAACCCGGCCGGCTATGACCCGCATTACCACTATCAGCTGGCGATCGACGCCGGGCTGAACGCCTATGCCGCGCCCTTGGGCATGATCGAGGCGGGCGCCGATACCTTTGCCGGCCAGATCCCGACCATCCTGAAGGTGAACTCGGCCAATTCGCTGATGTCGGACACCGCCGGCAAGAACCAGGCGATCACGGCTTCGGTCGACGACGCGCTGCGGCTGGGCTGCTCGGCCATCGGCTTCACCATCTATCCGGGCTCGGACATGGCGCTCGACATGGTCGAAGAGATCGTCGAGATGCGCAAGGAAGCCGCCGCCAAGGGCGTGGCGACCGTGATCTGGTCCTATCCGCGCGGCGAGGCGATTACCAAGGACGGCGAGACCGCCATCGACATCGCCGCCTATGCCGCCCAGATCGCGGCGCTGATCGGCGCGCATATCATCAAGATCAAGCTCTCCACGGACCACCTGATGCTGCCGGAAGCGAAGAAAGTCTACGAGGACAAGAAGATCGACGTCTCGACCCAGGCCAAGCGCGTGGCGCATTGCATGCAGGCCTCGTTCAACGGCCGCCGCATCGTGGTGTTCTCGGGCGGCGCGGCCAAGGGTGCGGACGCGGTCTTTGACGATGCCCGCGCCATCCGCGATGGCGGCGGCAATGGCTCGATCATCGGCCGCAACAGCTTCCAGCGCTCGCGCGAGGATGCGCTGGAGATGCTGCAGAAGCTGGTCGACATCTATCTGGGCAAGGCCTGAGCGCCCGCGGGGGCGCTGCCCCCGCACCCCCGGGATATTTCGACAAGAAAGAAGGGCGCTTCGCAGGCGCCCTTTTCCTTTGGCCGCGGAACGCCTAGTCTCTCGCGCCACAGGCAGAAGGATGGGTGCATGGCGTTTTTCTCGAAACTGCGCGAGCGGCTGACGCGGTCGTCGTCGAAGATCGGCGCGGGGCTGGATGACATCGTGTCCGAAGGCGCCGAACCGCAAGGCGCGGCATCGGTGCAGCCTGCGCCGCCGGTTGCCGCACCCGCCCCGGAGGCCCCGCCCCCTGAAGCGCCGGCCAAGCCCGGGCTTCTTGGCCGCATCTTCGGCCAGGCCGCCCCGGCCGAGCCGCGGCGCGAGCTGGACGACGAGATGCTCGAGCAACTGGAGGAGATGCTGATCCAGGCCGACATGGGCGTCGAGACCGCGCTGCGCGTCACCGCCAATATCGCCGAGGGCCGCATGGGCCGCCGCATCTCGGCCACCGAGCTGAAGGAACTGCTGGCCGCCGAGATCGCCCGGATCATGACCCCGGTCGCGCGGCCGCTGCCGATCTATCCCAAGCGGCCGCAGGTGGTGCTGGTCGTGGGCGTGAACGGCTCGGGCAAGACCACGACCATCGGCAAGCTGGCAAGCCAGTTCAAGGCGGCGGGCAAGAATGTCGTCATTGCCGCCGGCGACACTTTCCGCGCCGCCGCCGTCGAGCAATTGCAGGTCTGGGGCCAGCGCGCCGGCGTGCCGGTGATGACCGCGCCCGAGGGTTCGGACCCCGCCAGCCTTGCCTTCGACGCCATGACCCGGGCCGAGGCCGAGGGCGCCGACCTGTTGATGATCGACACCGCCGGCCGCTTGCAGAATCGCCAGGACCTGATGGAGGAGCTGGCCAAGATCGTCCGCGTCATCCGCAAGAAGGACCCCTCGGCGCCGCACAACACGCTGTTGGTATTGGACGCCACCACCGGCCAGAACGCGCTGAGCCAGGTCGAGACCTTCCAGAAGCTCGCCGATGTCTCGGGCCTGGTCATGACCAAGCTCGACGGCACCGCGCGCGGCGGCGTGCTGGTGGCGCTGGCCGACCGCTTCGGCCTGCCGATCCATGCCATCGGCGTCGGCGAACAGATCGACGACCTCGACGCCTTCGACGCCCGCGACTTCGCCCGGGCGCTGGTCGGGCTCGACTGAGGCTTTCTCTGTTTTTCAAATACCCCTGCGACCGGGCAAGCCGGGCGACGTCAGGGCTTGACCAGATGCGTATCCGTCTTGGTCGTTTCCTCGGGCACGACGTTGCCCTCGCTGGTCGCGGCCGGCATCGACACGTCCTTGGGCTGCTCGAAGGCGGCGGTCAGCTCGGCCGTCTTGGCCTTCTTGTCGTAGATGCAGACATAGCGGTCGGCACCGCAATCGGCCAGCGTGGTGATCAGCAGCGCCGCGCCATAGCTTTCGGAGCCGAAGGGGTTGATCTCGATCGCCGTTTCGCCCTCGGCCGGCGCCAGCGCCGTGCAGGCCTGTTCCACCTCGGCACGGAACTGCTCCCAGGCTTCGTCGCTGGAGGCCAGGGCGGGGGTGGCGGCAAGGGCGATCAGCAGGACGGGCAAGCGCATCGGTTTCCTCCGGTTGGTTGCCAAGAGGAACGTCCCTGCCCCGTCCGCGGTTGCTAGAGTCCCAGCCGGGCGGCGAATTCCCGCACCTCGGCCGCGTCCCCGGCCGCGACCGAGCGCAGCAGCGTCGCCTGGCTGCGCAGGATCGGCGCGCCCTCGATGATCTTGAGGTGGTTCGCCCGCAAGGTCTCGCCCGAGGAGGTGATGTCGGCAATGGCCTCGGCGGTCAGGTTCGCCACCGTGCCCTCGGTCGCGCCCTGGCTGTCGACCAGCTGGTAATCCGCGACCTCCTCGGCCGAAAGCCAGGCCCGCACCAGCCGGTGGTATTTCGTGGCGATGCGCAGGCGGAAGCCGTGCTCGGCGCGGAAGTCGCGGGCGATGGTGGCGAAATCGTCCAGGCTCTCGCAATCGCGCCAGCAGGCCGGCACGGCCAGGATCAGGTCGGCATGGCCGAAGCCCATCGGCGCCAGTTCCTCGACATGGCTGCGCCAGCCGGCCAGCTTCTCGCGGATCAGGTCGGTGCCGGTCACGCCCAGGTGGATGCGGCCGGCCTGCAACTCGCGCGGGATCTCGCCCGCCGACAACAGCACCAGCGCGACATTCTCCGCGCCCTCGACCCGGCCGGCATATTCGCGGTCCGAGCCCGCGCGCGACAGCCGCACGCCGCGTTCTGCGAACCAGTCGAAGGTCTGCTCCATCAGCCGCCCCTTGGACGGCACCCCCAGCCGGATCATGCCGATTTCCCCAAGACTGGCCCCCCCAGTTCATGCACCAGCCCGGGGCGGATGATGCCGCCCACCGCCGGGATCGAGCGGCCCTGTGCCTGCCCCAGCACCGCGGCCAGGGCATCATAGCGCCCGCCGGTGGCGACCGGCGGCCAGTCGGCCCGGCCCGGGGCGGTGAAGCTGAAGGTCATGCCGTCGTAATATTCCATCGTATGCCGGCCGTGGCTGGCGTCGAACCGGATCGCCGCCACGTCGATGCCGCGCGCCGCGAGCAGGCCGAGGTTGCGTTCCAGCCGGTCCACCGCCGGGGCGATGTCGGGAATGTCGGCGGCCAGTCCGCGCAACTCGCGCAGCGCCTCGGGCGCCGGGGCGTCGATGGCAAACAGCCGCTCGAGCCGCGCGACCCAAAGCGCCGGCAGCGGCGCCTCGGCGGCATCGGCGCGCAGCCGGTCAAGCCGGGCCTGCATCTCTTCCGGGCTGCGCAGCCCGGTCCAGGGCGCCGTGCTGTCGGCCCAGGCGCGCGGCTCGGACGGCGCGGCGAAACGCGCCAGCGCCTTGGCAAAGCGGCGCGGTCGCCAGATGTGGTGCAGAAGTGCGGCGCGGCGCGCGCCCGACAGCGGCAGCGCGCGCACCGCATCCATCAGCAGGTCCATGTCGCCCATGCTGGCCTGCAGGCCCAGCGGCTTGAGCACGCTGTGAAACAGCGCAAAGACCTCGGCATCGGCGTCCGGGTCGCGGGCGAAAAGCTCGAAACCGGCTTGCAGGTATTCGTTGTCGCGCGGGTGCTCGGGCCGGGTCTCGCCATGGTCCTGCTTGCGGAACACCTCGCCCAGGTAGCAATAGCGCGCGGGCTCGGCGCCGTTCTGCATATGCATCTGCACGACCGGCACGGTGAAGTCCGGCCGCAGCATCATCTCGCCCCGGATCGGGTCCTGGGTGACATAGGCGCGGGCGCGGATATCCTCGCCGTAAAGGTCCAGCAGCGTCTCGGCCGGCAGCAGCAGATCGGGCGCGACTTCCTGCGCGCCGGCGGCGCGGAAGGCCGCGAGGATCTGCTGGCCGATGGCCTGTTTCTCGCGCTTGCTCATCCGAGGATGCGCCGGACTTCGGCGACCAGCCGGTCGCGCGGCACCTCGGTCTGGGCGGGCTGGGATTTCCATTCCTCGTGGCTGGCCTCGGCGGCGATCTTCGCGCCCAGGACCAGGTCCTTGACCTGCACCACGCCGCGCGCCGCCTCGTCGCCGCCCTGGATGATCGCGACCGGGGCATTGCGCTTGTCGGCATATCTCAGCTGGTTGCCGAAGTTCTTCGGGTTGGCCAGATAGACCTCGGCGCGGATGCCGGCGGCGCGCAGCTCGGCGGCCATGGCCTGGTAATCGGCCATGCGGTCGCGGTCCATAACGGTGACGACCACCGGGCCCTGCGCCTCGCCGCCCATCAGCCCCTTGGCGCGCAGCGCGGCCAGCAGCCGGTCGACGCCGATGGAGATGCCGGTCGCCGGCACCTTCTGGCCGGTGAAGCGTTCGACCAACCCGTCGTAGCGCCCGCCGCCCGCGACCGAGCCGAACTGGCGCTTGCGGCCCTTGTCGTCGAGGATCTCGAAGGTCAGCTCGGCCTCGAACACCGGGCCGGTGTAATAGCCGAGGCCGCGCACGATCGAGGGGTCGATCACGGCGCGATCCTCGCCCACGCCCATGGCGGCGAGCATGTCGGCGATCTGGGCGAGTTCCTCGACCCCCTCGGCGCCCACGGCCGAGGCACCGACGGCGGCGCGGAGATTGGCCAGCGTCGCGGCGTTGTCCGCACCCTTCGAGGTCAGAAAGGCCAGCACCGGCCCGGCCTGTTCCGGGCTCAGGCCCACGCCGTCGATGAAGGCGCCGGATTCGTCCTTGCGGCCCGAGGTCAGCAGCTGGCGCACGCCCTCCTCGCCGACCTTGTCGAACTTGTCGATGGTGCGCAGCACGTCGTCCGCGGGCTTGCCCTCGGCCACGCCCATGGCTTCCAGGATGCCGTTCAGCACCTTGCGGTTGTTGATGCGGATCAGGTAATCGCCGCGGGCGATGCCGGCATGTTCCAGCGCCGCCGCCAGCATGGCGCAGATCTCGGCATCCGCGGCGACCGAGGCAGAGCCCACGGTATCGGCATCGCATTGATAGAACTGGCGGAACCGGCCCGGCCCCGGCTTTTCGTTGCGCCAGACCGGGCCCATGGCATAGCGCCGATAGGGGCTGGGCAGGTCGTTTCGGAACTGCGCCGCGACGCGCGCCAGGGGCGCGGTCAGGTCATAGCGCAGCGCCAGCCAGTCGCCGGCGCCGCCCCCCGGAACCTCGGCCTCTTGCCAGGCAAAGACGCCCGCGTTCGGGCGGTCCACGTCGGGCAGGAACTTGCCCAGCGCTTCGACGGTCTCCACGGCGCTGGTTTCCAGGGGCTCGAAGCCGTGGCGATGATAGATCTCGGCGATGCGGTCCAGCATCTGCTTGCGTTCGGTGACGTCCGCGCCGAAATAGTCACGGAACCCCTTGGGCGTTTCCGCCTTGGGTCGGGGCTGTTTCTTCTGATCTTTCGCCATGGTTTGCCTCGGGCTTTTCCAGGCGCGGGTCTAGCGGATGGAGGGTTGATGGACAAGCACGAGCGGGAGTTGCGGCTGGAGGAGACCGTGGCGCATCTGAGCCGGGTGGTCGACGACCTGTCCGAGGTCGTGGCGCGCCAGGAGCGCGAGATCGTCCGGCTGAGCCGGCGGGTCGGGCTGCTGATGGAGCGCGAGGCGGAACGCGAAGCCGAGGGCGGCACCATTCCCTTGGCCGACCAGCGCCCGCCGCATTGGTGAAGGGCCGAGGGGCGCTGCCCCGCGCCCCCTTGCCGGGCTATCGGGCCCGTGCCGGCGCCTTCTCGACTGAAAAGGTCTCCCGGACCTTTTCCCGGGCGTCTGGAAGCCCGGGGGTATTTCCGAAACGGAGAAGGGTCAGCGGGTTGCCGGGCCGAGGCGCGGGCCGGCCGGCATCGCGGCCTGCGGCGGCGCGGTCAGCGGCGGTTCGGCGGCGCGGGCATGGGCCTGCTGTTGCGGCATGGCGCGCATCGGCTGGCTGAAGGGCGCGCGGACCGGCGCGGATTGGGCCGCGGTCGGCTCCGCCGGGCGAATCGGTGCCGGCGCTTCGGGCGCAACGGATGGCGCGGCGGTCGGAGGTGTGGTCGGGGTCGCGACGGGCTCCTCGAGAGGCAGGCTGCGGGCAGGCTCGGCCACGAGGGCGCGGCGGAAGACCAGCAGGTTGTGATAGACGGTGGTGCGGCTGGTGAGGCCCGAGCGTTCCTCGGCCGGCAGCACCTCGGCGCGGACATATTCCCAGCCCTCGCGCGCCATGTCGTTCAGCACGTCGGCCAGCGTCGCGGCGAAGCGTTCGATGCCGGTGCGGGCACCCTTGGCCTTTTCGCCGCGCGCCGGGGCGGGAATGACGGTGTATTCGTAGCTGCTCATGCTCTCGCCTTTCTTTTGCGCGCAGGTTAGGCGAGATGCGCCGGCAAGGGAAGCGTCGCGCGCTGCCCCGGACGAGGGCGGGCGCGAGGCGCGGCCCAAGGACGCGCGGCTGCGCGACATCACCAACGCGATGATGCAGCGCAGGGCTTTTCCCCGACCGGCTGGGCTGGCCGGGGGCGCAAGATGGGCGCGCGCGGGTTCTTCGTGGATGAGGTGCGGGCATGGACGGACGGCCCGAGGTGTTCGACGATTGGCCGAAGAAGAGGCCGCATGTTGCAGATCGCAATCAGCACCCGCGAGAACTTCCACGACAGGCTGACTTGCTGGCATCAGAGCAACGATGGCGGAAGGCGCAGAACGCGCTTGGACCTGATGCAAGCAGGTGGTGCGGTCTGGACTGATGCCGGGCCCCTCCCCGAACCGTCCCGGCAGGAGATCCGGGACGCAACCGGCAATTGGATGCAGACGAATGGAGGCGAAAGGCCGATCCGGTTCCATCGCCGCGCGGCATGCCGTGGCGCGTCTGAAAGCGCCGCAAGCGCCTGATCCGCAGCACCCGACCACCAAAGCCACGGCTCGACCGCGGCTTTGCAGCCCGCCCCCCGTCAGCGCCCCGAAACCGCCGTCGTCGGAAACAGCTGCGCCAGGTCATAGGAATCGCGGATGCCGATATTCTGGGCATTCTGCGCCAGGAACGCCTCGGCCGCGATGACGCCGGCGTCGTGCAGCCGTTCCAGCAGGCCCGGCGCCGGCACCAGCTTGGTCGCGGCGCTGAGCGAATTCATCAGCGCGTCGTCCATGATCGCATGCAGCAGCACGTTCTTCATCGGCCGCCCGGTCAGCCGGCCCTCGGCATGCAGCTTCTTGACGAAATTGATCGCGCGCAGCTCGGCCAGCAGCGCGGCGTTGAAGCTGATCTCGTTCACCCGGTCCTGGATCGCGGCCGGCGAGCGCGGCAGCACCTCGCGCAGCATCGGGTTGATGTTGACCACGACGATGTCGCGCGGCAGATCGGCGCGATACAGCGGGAACAGCGCCGGATTGGCGGAATAGCCGCCGTCCCAATAGGCCTCGCGCCGCCCGGTCAGCGGATCGTCGATCTCGACCGCGCGAAAGATCTCGGGCAGGCAGGCCGAGGCCAGCACCGTGTCCACCGTCACCTCGGCGCCGCCGAAGACCCGCACCAGGCCGGTGCGCACATTGGTCGCGGTGACGAAGAAGGCCGGCCCCTCCTCGCGGCCCAGGCGCGGATGCGGCATCTCGCGCAGGATGGCGGCCAGCGGGTTGGAATAGAACGGCCCGCTGTCATAGGGGCTGAAAATCCGGGTCAGCGAGCCAAGCCAGGCCACCGGAGAAAGCAACTCGGTCAGCCGCTGCCAGCCCCTGGGCGACGGGAACATCGAATGCAGCCAGCGCACCATGGCATTGTCGCTGACCTGTCCGACCTGCGACCAGATATAGGCCAGATTCTGCCGCGCCGCCTCGCGTCCGCGGCGGCCGGGACCGCAGGACAGGCCCGCCGCCAGCGCCGCGCCATTCAGCGCCCCGGCCGAGGTGCCGCTGATGCCGCGGATCTCGATCTCGGGCTCGTCGAGCAGCCGGTCCAGCACGCCCCAGGCAAAAGCGCCATGCGCGCCGCCGCCCTGCAGGGCCAGATTGATGTGCTTGACCGCCATGTCGCCTCCAGCGTTTCAGCCGCATTTTGCACATGCAGCATAACATGCCGCAGCGCAGCATGAAACCGCCCGGCTCCGGCTTTCTCTGTTTTGCAAATACCCCGCCGACCGGGCCACAGGCGCGGCCGGCTCAGTCCTCGGCCTGCGCCTCGGCCCGGCTCTTGCCGGCGACATCCAGCGCCAGGGTCGCTGCCATGAAGGCGTCGAGGTCGCCGTCCAGCACGCCCTGCGTGTCCGAGGTCTCATGCGCCGTGCGCAGATCCTTCACCATTTGGTAGGGATGCAGCACGTAGGAGCGGATCTGGTTGCCCCAGCCGGCATCGCCCTTGGCCTCGTGCTGGGCGTTGATCGCGGCATTGCGCTTGTCGAGCTCCAGCTGATACAGCCGCGCCTTCAGCGCCGCCATGGCGTTGGCGCGGTTCTGGTGCTGGGATTTCTCCGAACTGGTCACCACGATCCCGGTCGGCAGGTGGGTGATGCGCACCGCCGAGTCGGTGGTGTTGACGTGCTGTCCGCCCGCGCCCGACGAGCGATAGGTGTCGATGCGGATATCCTTGTCGGGGATGTCGATCTCGATATTGTCATCCACCACCGGATAGACCCAGACCGAACTGAACGAGGTATGCCGCCGCGCCGCCGAATCATAGGGCGAGATGCGGACCAGCCGATGCACGCCGGATTCCGATTTCAGCCAGCCATAGGCGTTCGGCCCCGAGATCTTGTAGGCGGCCGAGCGGATGCCGGCCTCGTCGCCGCCGGTCTCGCTGAGCAGCTCGACGGTGTAGCCCTTTTTCTCGGCCCAGCGGACATACATCCGCGCCAGCATCGAGGCCCAGTCGCAGCTTTCGGTGCCGCCGGCGCCGGCATTCACCTCGAGAAAGGTGTCGTTGCCGTCGGCCTCGCCATTCAGCAGCGCCTCGAGTTCCTTCTGCGCCGAAAGTTCGGCCAATGCCTTCAGCGATGCCTCGGCATCGGCGACGATCTCGGCGTCATCCTCGGCCTCGCCCAGCTCGATCAGCTCGGCATTGTCCTTGAGCTCGGTCTCGATGCGGCGATAGGTCTCGACCGCGTCCGAGAGCATCTGGCGGTCGCGCATCAGCTTTTGCGCGCGGGCCGGGTCGGACCAGATGTCGCCGGCCTCGATCATGGCATTCAGTTCCTCCAGCCGGTGCGGCGCGGTTTCCCAATCCATGCGCTGCGCCAGAAGCTTCAGCGACTTGCGGATCGCATCGATGGTGGCTTGGGTTTCGGCGCGCATGGGTCGGTCTCTTTCAGGTCGGAACCGCAGACAGATAGCGCGGGCGCGCGTCGCGGGCAAGGGATGCGCGCGGGGCACGGCCGGCGCCGGGGGCTGCCTGCCCCCGGACCCCCCGGGGGTATTTTCGGAGCAAAGAAAACCTGGGCTAGTAGAGGCCGCCCGAGGAGAGGGTGCCGAAATCGGCCTTTTTCGGGATCACCTTCTTCTTGCCGGTCGAGGTGGTGACCGCCTGGCCACCATCGCGGGCCGAGGTGAACAGCGGCAGCGTCGCCGGGTCGGCGCGGCCGAAGCCGCCGTCGACCAGGCCGAGACCGCTGAGATCCTGGCCGTCGCGGAAATATTCGGCGATGACATTGTCGCCCTTGGCGTCGGGGCCAAGGATGGCGCCGCTGAAGCGGTCGATGTTGACGAAATGCCCGCCCGGCGGAACGGCGAAGGCGGTGCCGCCGAATTCCTTGACCGCTTCCTTCATGAATTCGTTGAAGACCGGGACGCAAAGCGTGCCGCCGAAGGCGTTCGAGCCCAGCGTGCGCGGTTGGTCGTAACCCAGGTAGCAGCCGGCGACGAGGTTCGAGGTGAAGCCGATGAACCAGACGTCCTTGGCGTCATTGGTGGTGCCGGTCTTGCCGGCGACCGGCACCGGCAGGCTGACGCCGCGGCCCGAGCCGCGCTTGACCACGCCCTCCATCATCGAGGTCAGCTGATAGGCGGTGATCGCGTCCATCACCCGCTCGCGGTTCGAGACGATCTGCGGCGCGGCGCCGGCCGGCAGCGTCGCCTGGCCGCAGGTCACGCAGTCGCGGCGGTCGTGGCGATAGATGGTGCGGCCGCGGCGGTCCTGCACGCGGTCGACCAGCGTCGGCTCGACCCGCTCGCCGCCATTGGCGAACATGGCATAGGCGGCGACCATCTTGAACAGCGTCGTCTCCTGCGCGCCGAGCGAGTTCGCGAGGAAATGGCCGAGATGGTCGTAGACGCCGAATTTCTCGGCATATTTCGCCACCGTATCCATGCCGATGTCCTGGGCGATGCGGATGGTCATCAGGTTCCTGGACTGCTCGATGCCGGTGCGCATCGGCGTCGGGCCGTAGAACTTGCCCGAGGCGTTCTTGGGCGTCCACAACCCCTGCGGCGTGTTCACGGTGATCGGCTCGTCAACGATGATCGTCGCCGGGGTAAAACCCGAATCCAGCGCCGCCGCATAGACGAAGGGCTTGAAGCTGGAACCCGGCTGGCGCTGCGCCTGGGTGGCGCGGTTGAAAACCGAGCTTTGGTAGCTGAAGCCGCCCTGCATCGAGATCACCCGGCCGGTGTTTACGTCCATGGCCATGAAGCCGCCCTCGATCTCGGGCACCTGGCGCAGCGTCCAGCGGATCAGCGCGCCGGTCTTGTCGTCGGTCATCTGCCGGACCAGCACCACGTCGCCGACCTCGAGCAGGTCCGAGGCGACGCGCGCCTTCGGGCCGAGCTTGCCGTCCGAGAGCCGCTTTCGCGCCCATTGCACGTCCTTGGCGGGGATGGTCTGGGTCGCCTCGTGGTCCTCGATGCCGATGGTGGCGTCGGTGTCGCCGAGCGCCAGCACCACGGCCGGGAACCAGCCCTCGATGTCGCGCGGCACCTTGGTCTCGGCCAGGGCGGCGCGCCAGTCGGCCTCGGTGGCGAGCTGTTCGGCCGGGATGGTCACGCGGGTGCCGCGCCAGATGCCGCGGCCGCGGTCGTATTGCTCCAGCGCCTTCTGCAGCGCCCGGGCCGCGACCTTTTGCAGCCGCGGATCGACGGTGGCGCGGATGGCGAGGCCGCCCGAGAAGAACTCCTCGGCGCCGAACTGGGCCGAGAGCTGGCGGCGGATCTCGTCGGTGAAATAGTCGCGCGGCGGCAATTGCTGCTGGAAGGCCGGGAAATCGCCGTTCTGCACCGAGCGCAGCGGCAGTTTCGATTCCGCCTCCCAGGTCGCCTGGTCGATATAGCCGTTCTGCCACATCTCGCGCAGCACGTAGTTGCGCCGTTCCGTGACCCGCTCCTTGGCGCGGACCGGGTGATAGCGGCCGGGCGCCTGCGGCATGGCGGCCAGCGTCGCCGCCTCATGCGGGGCCAGTTCGGTCAGCGGCTTGTTGAAATAGGTCTGCGCCGCCGCGGCGACGCCGAAGCTGTTCTGACCCAGGAAGATCTCGTTCAGGTAAAGCTCCAGGATCTGGTCCTTGGACAGCGTCGATTCCAGCCGCGTGGCCAGGATCAGCTCCTTGATCTTGCGCTCGACGCTGCGGTCGCTGGACAGCAGGAAGTTCTTCATCACCTGCTGGGTGATGGTCGAGGCGCCGCGCACGTTCTGGCCGCGCGACTTCACCGCCTCGACCATGGCGCCGATCATGCCGCGCGGGTCGAAACCGTGGTGGTGGTAGAAGTTCTTGTCCTCGGCGCTGACGAAGGCCTCGCGCACCAGGGGCGGGATCTCGTCGATGGGGACGAAGATGCGGCGTTCCTCGGCGAATTCGTCGATGATCCGGCCCTCGCCGGAAAAGATCCGGCTGATGGTCTTGGGCGCGTATTGCGCCAGCTGCTCGTGGCTGGGCAGGTCGCGCGAATACATCCAGAACACACCCCCCACCGTCAAGGCGATGAAGAACACGGCCGTCACGAACCAGGAAAAGATCGCGCCGAAGAAGGACAGGACGAAACGCAGCAACGGGCAAGGCCTCTCGGGGAAAACAGGGCCTCTATAGACAGCGCCACCGCCCCCGTCAAAGCAACCTTGCGCTACTTGCGGGAAAGTGCCGCCCGCGCCGCGTCGTCGCGCGCCCAGAGGCTGGCTGCCTGGGCGATGGCCCCGGCCGTGCGCGCCCGCCATTCCGGGTCGAAGAGGTTCGCGCGGTCGCCGGGATCGGTCAGGAAGCCGAGCTCGATCAGCACCGAGGGGATGTCGGGCGATTTCAGCACCGAGAACGCCGCGCCGCGCATCGGGCGGCGGTGCATGACGATGCCGGCGCGGTTCAGTTCCGACACGGCAAACTTGGCGAAGGCCTCGGATCGCGGCTGGGTCTCGATGCGGGCCATGTCCATCAGAACGTCGGCGATCTGGTCGTCGATGCCGGCCAGGTCCAGCCCGGCCAGCAGATCGGTGCGGTCATGGCGCATCGCCAGTTCGCGCGTGGCGCGGTCGTCGGCCTGCGGGTTCCAGGTATAGATCGAGAGCCCCGCCGCCTCGCCGGCCGGCAGGGCATCGGCATGAAGCGAGATGAACAGGTCGGCCTGCCCCGCACGCGCCAGGGTCATGCGCCGCTCCAGCGGCACGAAGCTGTCGTCGCTGCGGGTCGGCACCACTTCGAAACCGGCACGGGTCAGGATCTCGGACAGCTCGCGGGCAAAGCCCAGCATCACCGCCGCCTCATAGATGGCGCCGACCTGGGCGCCGGGATCATGGCCGCCGTGGCCGGGATCCAGCGCGATGCGTAGCGGTCGGTCGGCGGCGCGGCGCGGCGGCAGCGGCGCCACCGCCGCCGGCGCCGGCAGATCCCACAGCGCCGAAAGCGCATTGCCGCGGGTGGCGAATTCGTCCTGCGGCACCGGCTCGATGCGCAGCTTGACCAGCGCACCGCCGGCGCCGCCCTCGGCCGGGCGCTGCACCGCCATGCGTAGCGCATAGGGGCCGGGCAGTTCCATCACCAGCCGCGACCAGCCCGGCCGGAACCGGCCCCAGCGCAGCGCCGGCACCAGTTCGCGCCCCGGCAGCGCCTGGGCGTCGGTGCCGGCAAAGTCGATCTCGCGGAAATCCACCACCAGCCGCGGCGGGCCGTCGAGGAAATAGACCCGATAGGGCACCGGCTGGCTGACCGCCAGTTGCAGCTCGAGCGGCCGCGGCTTGCCGCGGTCGCGCCCCTCGGCCAGCAGCGCGGAATGCGCCAGGTCGATCCGCGCCAGCGCCGAGCTGTCCTGCGCCAGTGCGGGCCAGGCGAGGCAGACCAGCAGCAGCGCGAAAAGCCACCTCATCGGGCCGCCCGGTATTCGTCCATGAAACCCGCAAGCCGGTCCAGCCCCTCGGCGATGTCGGCGGTCGAGCGGGCATAGCTGAAGCGCAGCGTCCGTGCCCCGCGCACGGGGTCGAAATCCAGCCCCGGTGTGACAGAGACCCCAGCCTTTTCAAGGATCTCGGCCGCGAAGTTCAGGCTGTTGTCCGTCAGTTCCGAAACATCGGCATAGATGTAGAAGGCGCCCTCGGGCGGGGCGATGCGGTCAAAGCCGATGCCGGGCAGCCGTTCCAGCATCAGGCGGCGATTTTCCGCGTAAACAGCCAGGTTTGCGTCGGCTTCCTCGACGCAATCCAGCGCTGCCAGCGCCGCGACCTGGCTGGCATGGGGCGGGCAGATGAACATGTTCTGGGCAATGCGCTCGACGGTGCGGATCATGGTCTCCGGCACCACCATCCAGCCGACGCGCCAGCCGGTCATGCTGAAATATTTCGAGAAGCTGTTGATGACGAAGACCTCGTCGGTGACCTCCAGCGCCGAATGGAAGCCGGCGCCGTAGTCGAGCCCGTGATAGATCTCGTCCGAAATGACATTCATCCCCAGTTCGGCGGCCCGCGCGGTCAGCGCCGCCAGTTCCTCGCGCCGCAGCACGGTGCCCGAGGGGTTGCCGGGCGAGGCCAGGATCAGCCCCCGCGCATCCCGGGGCAGGTCCTGCGGGCGCGGCTGATAGCGATCCTCGGCCCGGGTCGGGATGCCGACGGGCTGCAACGACATGGCGCGCAGGATCTGGCGATAGCTGGGATAGCCCGGCTCGCCCAAGGCCACGCGGTCGCCGGCATCGAACAGCGCCGCGAAGGCCAGGATGAAGGCGCCCGAGGAGCCGGGCGTGACCACGACGCGCTCGGCGTTCAGTTCGATGCCATACCAGCGCCGGTAAAGCCCGGCGATGCCGCGGCGCAGTTCCGGCAAGCCAAGCGCGACGGTATAGCCCAGCGGCTGGTCCAGCGCGGCGGCGAGCGCCCGGCGCGCACCCTCGGGGGCCGGGGTCGAGGGCTGGCCGACCTCCATGTGGATGATGTGGCGACCGGCGTCCTCGGCCTTGCGGGCCGCCTCCATGACATCCATCACGATGAACGGATCGACCTGCCCGCGCTGCGAATGTCTCATCTCTGCCTCATGGTTTTGGCCGGGTATCGGGCCTGGCGCCCCCCGGGTCAAGCGCCCGAGGTCAAGCCCGCGTGAAAGCGCGCCTGAAACCAGGGCCTGCCGCTTGCAACGGCGGGCGTGTCGGGCCAAGCTTTGCGGCAACTGGAAAGGACCACCTATGAAAGCCATTCTGACCGCCGCGGCTCTGACGGCGACCGCCCTGCCCGCCCTTGCCTTCGACCCGGCGAACATGAGCGAGGCCGAGAAGGCCGCCTTCGGCGAAGCGGTGCGCGACTATCTGATGGCCAATCCCGATGTGCTGGTCGAGTCGATCAACGTGCTGGAAGAGCGCCGCGTGGCCGACGAGGCCAAGAACGACAAGCTGCTGGTCCAGAACAACAAGGACGCGATCTTCGACGACGGCCACAGCTGGGTCGGCGGCAACCCCGAAGGCGACGTGACGCTGGTCGAGTTCATCGACTATCGCTGCGGCGTCTGCAAGAAGGTGAACCCGGACCTGGAGAAGCTGATCTCGGCCGATGGCAATATCCGCTGGATCCTGAAGGAATTCCCGATCCTGACCCAGGAAAGCGACCTCGCTGCGCGCTTTGCCGTGGCGGTGCAGCAGGAGGCGGGCGCGGATGCCTATAAGAAGGCGCATGACGCGCTGATGGAATCGCGCGGTCCGGTGAACCTGGAAAGCCTGACCGCGCTTGCGGGCGAGCTGGGCGTCGACGACAAGGCAGTGCTGAACCGCATGAACACCGAGGAAGTCTCGGCGGTGCTGCGCAAGAACCGCCAGCTGGCCGAGCAGATGAGCGTGATGGGCACGCCCACCTTCATCATCGGCGGCGAGATGCTGCGCGGCGTGCCGGCCGACGGGCTGCAGGGCGCGATTGCGCGGGCGCGGGCGGAAAACGGCTGAACCGGCGCGCCGGCGTCGCCTGGGTATTTGCAGAGCAAAGAAGCATGGGGGCGGTCCGGCGGGCCGCCCCTTTTCATTCGGCGGCGGCGGATTGCGCGGATTCGATCTCGGCGGCGCGTTTCTCGACCAGTTCGACGATGTGATCGACCATCTGGTCGTTGGTCATCTTGTGGTTCTGCTTGCCGGCCAGGTAGACCATGCCGGCACCGGCGCCGCCGCCGGTGAAGCCGATGTCGGTCATCAAGGCCTCGCCCGGGCCGTTCACCACGCAGCCGATGACCGACAGGCTCATCGGCGTCTTGATGTGTTCGAGGCGTTTTTCCAGCGCTTCCACGGTCTTGATGACGTCGAACCCCTGTCGCGCGCAGCTGGGGCAGGAGATGATCTGCACGCCGCGGGTGCGCAGGCCCAGCGATTTCAGGATCTCGAACCCGACCTTGACCTCTTCGACCGGGTCGGCGGACAGGCTGACGCGGATCGTGTCGCCGATGCCCATCCACAGAAGGTTGCCCAGACCGACGGCGGATTTCACCGTGCCGGCCATCAGCCCGCCCGCCTCGGTGATGCCCAAATGGATCGGCGCGTCGGTCGCCTCGGCCAGCTGCTGATAGGCGGCGGCGGCGAGGAAAACGTCCGAGGCCTTCACGCTGATCTTGAATTCGTGGAAGTCGTTGTCCTGCAGGATCCTGATGTGGTCGAGACCGGATTCCACCATCGCATCCGGGCAGGGCTCGCCGTATTTTTCCAGCAGGTGCTTTTCCAGGCTGCCGGCGTTGACGCCGATGCGGATCGAGCAGCCGTGGTCGCGGGCAGCCTTGATGACCTCGCGCACCCGGCTTTCGTCGCCGATATTGCCGGGGTTGATGCGCAGGCAGGCAGCGCCGGCCTCGGCGGCCTCGATGGCGCGCTTGTAGTGGAAATGGATGTCGGCGACGATCGGCACCGGGCTTTCGCGGCAGATCTCGCGCAGGGCGCGGGTCGAGGCCTCGTCAGGGGTCGAGACGCGCACGATGTCGGCGCCGACATCGGCGGCGCGCAGCACCTGGTCCAGCGTCGCCCTGACGTCGCTGGTGTCGGTGTTGGTCATGGTCTGCACGCTGATCGGCGCGTCCCCGCCCACCGGCACCTTGCCGACCATGATCTGGCGCGACTTGCGCCGGTCGATGTTGCGCCAGGGGCGGATGGGGTTATGCGACATGGCGGCGGCCTTTTCCTGCGCAAGAGGCGGGTTCGTCCCCGACAGATAGGCGCATGCGGCCGGGTCGGCAAGCCACCCCTCCGGCGATGTCGCATCCGTGACCGGCGAAGACGGCTATTCCTGCACCGGCGCCGGGGCATCGCCCGGGGTCGCGACCATGGCCACCATCTGCGCCAGTTCGGGATCCTTGGTCAGGTCGGCAAAGGCGAATTTGGCGGTCAGCGCCGTCGGCGACAGTTCGACGTTCTTGACCACCTTGGCGCCCGGCGCGGCCGGGCCATAGGTGCGGCCGTTCACCGCGAAATAGACCGCGCCCGAGTTGCCGGCGCGCAGGATCGGCGGCGCTTCCAGCTTGGGCAGGGCGAAGCGTTCGCCGGCGTCCATGGTCTTTTCCAAGAGCACGGTGCCGTCGGCCGAGGTGACGCGGACCCAGGCCGGGCGGGCGGCCAGGATCTCGATCTCGGCGGCGTCGGGGGCGATGGTGCGCACGGCCAGCTGCTCGGCCGGCATCTCGGGGCCAAAGACGCGCTCGGCCTGGGCGGCCTGCCCCGGGGCGGTGACAGCCTGGGCGATGGCGGCCTCGGGTTGCGCCGCGACCGGGGCGGCCAACCCCGGGTCGATGGCGGCGATGGGCCCGTCGCGGGCCACCAGCACCGGCACCTCCAGCGCCTGCGGGCGATAGGTGCGGTCCAGCCCCTCGGGGCGCGGCAGGTTGACCTGGGCCGATTCCACGGTCTCGGGCTCGGCCGCCTCTTGCACCGGGTCCAGCGCGGCGATCATGCCGGGCGCCTGGTCGCCGGGGGTCAGGTTGACCTTCTGCACCTCTTGCAGCACGGCCCAGCCGCCATAGCCCAGCCCGCAGGCCAGCGCGACCATGACCAGCAGCGAGCCGATGGCACGTGGCTCGATCGAGGACCACATGCTTTCCGGCTTGGGCAGGAAGATCGGATGCGGATTGGCCAGCGCCTCGGCCGGGTCCGAGGGCCGGCGCTGCGGCTTCGGCCCCGAGGCGGCCGGCGCCATGCCATGCGTGGGCTGGAAACCGGATTCCTGGCAGAAGCGGTGGAAGGTCCAGTCCGAATCCATCCCCAGGTAGCGCGCATAAGAGCGGACGTAGCCGGCGATGAAGCTCGGCGTGTCGAAGGCCGAGATGTCGCAATTCTCGATGGCGGCGACATAGGAGGCGCGGATGCGCAGCTCGCGCTGCACGTCCAGCAGAGACTTGCCCAGCGTGGCGCGTTCGCCCCGCATCAGGTCGCCCAATCTGATATCAGGATCGTCGAAGCCATGCGGCAAAGCCGCAGCCTCGTCATGGCCATGCGACGGGGGATTCCCCCTCAGCCCGATCATCACGCCTGCCCCATTCTCTTCTGCCCTCCCGAATCGGGAGATTCTCACGGATTGATTAAAGCAAGGTTATCACGGGCGCGAGAGCTGTTCACCCTGAAACCGAAATCAGGCCGCAGAAGTTGAACGATTGAGCTTGCACTGGGACCACAGGTTGTCCATGGCGCGCACCAGCTGGTCGATCTGGCGCGGATCATGCACCGGCGAGGGCGTGAAGCGCAGCCGCTCGGTGCCGCGGGGCACGGTCGGGAAGTTGATCGGCTGCACGTAGATGCCGAAATCGGCCAGCAGCATGTCCGACAGCGCCTTGCAATGCACCGGATGGCCGACATGCACCGGCACGATATGGCTGCCATGGTCCATGATCGGCATGCCCAGGCCGCGCAGGCGCATCTTCAGGATGCGGGCGTTCAGCTGCTGCTGGTCGCGCAGCACCTGGCCCTCGGCCGTTTTCAGGAAGGCGATCGAGGCCGCCGCACCCGCCGCCACCGCCGGCGGCAGCGAGGTGGTGAAGATGAAGCCCGGCGCATAGGAGCGGATCGCGTCCACCATCTTGGCCGAGGCGGCGATATAGCCGCCGAAGACGCCGAAGGCCTTGCCCAGCGTGCCGTTGAAGATGTCGATGCGGTCCAGCAGCCCGTCGCGTTCGGCCACGCCGCCGCCGCGGGGACCGTACATGCCGACGGCATGGACCTCGTCGAGATAGGTCAGCGCGCTGAATTCGCGCGCCAAGTCGCAGATCGCGGCGATGGGGCCGAAATCGCCGTCCATAGAATAGATCGATTCGAAGGCGATCAGCTTCGGCGCCTCGGGATCGTCGGCCTCCAGCAGCTCGCGCAGATGCGCGATGTCATTGTGGCGGAAAATGCGCTTGGCGCCGTCGAAACGCTTGATCCCCTCGATCATCGAAGCGTGGTTCAGCGCGTCGGAATAGATGATCAGGCCGGGGAACAGCTTGCGCAGCGTCGAAAGCGTCGCGTCATTGGCGATATAGGCGCTGGAAAACACCAGCGACGCCTCTTTGCCGTGCAGGTCGGCGATCTCGGCTTCCAGCTTCTTGTGATAGACCGTGGTGCCCGAGATGTTGCGCGTCCCGCCCGAGCCGGCACCGGTCGAATCCAGCGCCTCGTGCATGGCGGCAAGCACCACCGGATGCTGGCCCATGCCCAGGTAGTCGTTGCCGCACCAGACGGTGATCTCGGTCTCCGAACCGTCGGGCCGGGTCCAGATCGCCTGGGGATAGGCCCCCTTGCGCCGCTCGATGTCGATGAAGGTGCGATAGCGCCCCTCCTCGTGCAGCTTCCCGATGGCTTGATCGAGGGCGGCTGAATAATCCATCTGCGGTCCCTTGCCTTGCTTGAACTTGCTCGCTTGGGGGATCATGGTCCGATCCCGCGGGTCATGACTTGATACGTGTCAATTCAGAGAAAATATAGGGCAAAATTGTCGCATTGCGACCATCGAACCAGCCGAAATCTCTGAGCAAATCATTCAGGAATAGGGAAAAGATGGCTGACAGTACCCGAATCGACGAAGTTCTTTCAACGCTGGACGCGGAATTGCCGCAGGCGCTGGAGCGGCTGAAGGCGTTCCTGCGCATCCCCTCGATCTCGACCGATCCGGCGCATCGCGGCGACGTGCGCCGCGCCGCCGAATGGCTTTGTGCCGAACTGGCCGGGCTGGGCTTCGAGGCCTCGGTCCGCGACACGCCCGGCCATCCGATGGTGGTGGCGCATTCGCCGAAGGGCACGCGCCGGCCGCTGCTGTTCTATGGCCACTATGACGTGCAGCCGGTCGATCCGCTGGCGCTGTGGGACCGTCCGCCCTTCGAGCCCGAGGTCCAGGACACGCCCGAGGGCCGCGTCATCCGCGCCCGCGGCGCCGCCGACGACAAGGGCCAGCTGATGACTTTCGTCGAGGCCTTCCGGGCCTGGAAGGCGGTGCATGGCGCCCTGCCCTCGGACCTGGTGCTGCTTTTCGAGGGCGAGGAGGAATCCGGCTCGCCCAGCCTGCAGCCCTTCCTGCGCGAGAACGCGGACGAGCTGCGCGCCGGCATCGCCATGATCTGCGACACCGGCATGTATTCCGACGGCCGCCCGGCGATCACCACCCAGCTGCGCGGATTGCTGGGCGAGGAAATCGTGGTCCGCGCCGCCGACCGCGACCTGCATTCGGGCAGCTTCGGCGGCCTCGCCGCGAACCCGATCCAGCTGCTGGTCGATGTGCTGGCGACGATCAAGGATGCCGACGGCCGCGTCACCCTGCCCGGCTTTTACGACGGCGTCGAGGAACTCAGCGACGAGCTCGCCGCCGACTGGGACGCCCTGGCCTTCGACGCCGGCGACTTCCTGTCCCGCGTCGGATTGCGCCTGCCCATCGGCGAGACCGGCCGCACCGGGCTCGAAATGGTCTGGAACCGCCCGACCTTCGAGATCAACGGCATCACGGGCGGCTATACCGGCGAGGGCTTCAAGACCGTGCTGCCGACCGAGGCGCGCGCCAAGGTCAGCTTCCGCCTGACCGGCACCCAGAACCCGCAGGCGATCCGCGAGACCTTCCGCGCCCATGTCCGCGCCGCCATCCCCGCCGATTGCACGGTCGCGTTCCACGGCCATGGCGCGAGCCAGGCCAGCCGCATGGACATCCGCGACCCGGCCTTTGCTGCGGCGAAGCAGGCGCTGTCGCAGGAATGGGGCCGCGAGGCCGCCTATATCGGCGCCGGCGGCTCGATCCCCATCGCGGGGGATTTTAAAGCGATCCTCGGCATGGATTCGATGCTGATCGGCTTTGGCCATGACGACGACCGCATTCATTCCCCGAACGAGAAATACAATCTGGAGAGCTTTGCCAAGGGCGCGCGCAGCTGGGCGCGCATCCTCGCGGCGCTGGCCTGACGCAAACGCTGTTCCCTTTCCGTTCCGATCCGCTAGACTGGCGGCGGCATCGGCAAGGGGGCGGCAATGGCGGATCAGACAGCGAAGTTCCAGCAGTTCAAGGCGCTGCATGCGCAACCCGGGGCCTTCGTCATCCCGAATCCCTGGGATGCGGGTTCGGCCAGGCTGCTGGCGAGCCTTGGCTTTCCGGCCTTGGCGACGACCAGTGCGGGCCTGGCCTTCTCGCGGGGCCGGCCGGACGATCCGGGCGCGCTGGGGCTCGAGGCGGTGCTGGCCAATGCGGCGGAAATCGTGGCCGCAACCGGGTTGCCCGTCTCGGCCGATCTCGGCAACGGCTTTGCCGCCACGCCCGAGGGCTGCGCCGAGACCATGCGCCGCGCGGCCGCAACCGGGCTGGTCGGCGGGTCGATCGAGGATGCGACCGGCGATCCCGCCGCGCCGATCTTCGACTTCGCCGAGGCCGTGGCGCGGGTGCGGGCGGCGGCCGAGGCGGCGCGCGGCCTGCCCTTCCTGCTGACCGCGCGGGCCGAGAATTTCCTCTGCGGCCGCCCGGACCTCGACGACACCATCCGCCGGCTCCAGGCCTTTTCGCAGGCCGGCGCCGATGTGCTTTACGCGCCGGGCCTGCCCGACCTCGCGGCGATCCGCCGGGTCTGCGCCGCGCTCGACAAGCCGGTGAACGTGGTGATGGGGCTGCGCGGACCCAGCTACAGCCTGGCGGAATTGGCCGAAGCCGGCGTGCGCCGGGTCAGCGTCGGCGGCTCCTTCGCGCGGGCAGCACTTGGCGGGCTGATGCGGGCGGCGCGCGAAGTGCGCGACTTCGGCACCTTTGCCTATGCCCGGGACGCCCTGCCGGGGGCCGAGATCGAGGCGATCATGCGGGCATGAAAAAGGGCGCCCCAAGGGCGCCCAGCAGATCTTGCCGTGCCGGATCAGGCCGCGCGGGCGGTCAGCACCGTCTCGACCTTCTTCTGCGCGCCGGCCTCGTCCATGCCGGCCACGGCGGCGACTTCGCGGGTCAGCCGGTCCAGCGCCGATTCATAGAGCTGACGCTCGGAATAGGACTGCTCGCGCTGGTCGTCGCTGCGGTGCAGGTCGCGCACCACCTCGGCGATGGAGATCAGGTCGCCGGAGTTGATCTTGGCCTCGTATTCCACGGCGCGGCGCGACCACATCTGGCGCTTGACGCGGGCCTTGCCCTTCAGCGTGTCCAGCGCGCGCTCGACCAGGTCCGGGGTCGAGAGGCCGCGCATGCCGATCTCGGAGGCGCGGGCGGTGGGCACGCGCAGGGTCATCTTGTCCTTTTCGAACGAAATCACGAACATCTCGAGGCGCAGCCCGGCGACCTCCTGCTCTTCGATCGAGACGATGCGTCCCACGCCATGGGTCGGATAGACCACGAAATCATCGGGACGGAACTCGGTCTTCTTGACTTTCGACATTGGGCTTCCTTCGCAGTTGCGCCGCGCTGCGGCACAAAAAACCCCAAGGCGGGACGATCCCCCCTTACGGGCCAATTCATCGTTTTCGCGGATCTGGCCGGATTGCGGACAGAATAGGCAGCAACGCCGACCAAGCCACCAAGGCGGCCTGATCGGCGCGATATGCCGGCATCATATCATAAAATACGCCGCGATTCAAAGCCTCGCTGCAAAGCGGCATCGGTTCCGCCGTCTGTGAAAAACCATCGTAAAATCAGGAACTCGCAACCCTTCACCGGCAGAACCGATGCGTGGACGGGGACGAATCGCTCGTCCTTGTCCACAAAGCGCCATCTAACGATTCCCGCCGCCTTACGCTACGTCCTTGCAGACAAATGCGACGATTTATGCCCATCGACCACAGTCGCCGCAGCGCAGCATGACCGGTCGGGCGCGGGCTCAATCCCCCTCGCCGGGCGCTTCCGAGAAATATTTCTCAAGCTTGCCGGGCTGGCCGTCCATCTCCTCATAGCCGGGCATCGGGTCCTTCTTGCGGGTGATGACCGGCCAGAGTTCGGCATATTTGCGGTTGAACTCGACCCAGGTCTCCATGTCCGGCTCGGTATCGGGGCGGATGGCGTCGGCCGGGCATTCCGGTTCGCAGACCCCGCAGTCGATGCATTCGTCGGGGTGGATGACCAGCGTGTTCTCGCCCTCGTAGAAACAGTCGACGGGACATACCTCGACACAATCGGTGTATTTGCACATAATGCAGTTATCGGTGACGACGTAGGTCATGGGGCGCTGTTTCCTGCTTTCCTGAGCGGGTAGTTACGCCTGACGCGATCATCATTCAAGGCCGGCGCCGGTGAAAAGACGGGCATCACAGGCAAGGCCGGGGCCGCGGGACGACATTCCAGACCAGCGCGCGGGCGCGGAACGGGGTTCCGGGAATGCCGCGCCGCAGCGCCGAATCAGGGGCCGATTTCCTCGTAAAGCGTCGCGGCCTCGGTTGCCGGGCCGCGTCTTTCGCCACAGTTCAGCACCCGCAGCGCCCGGACCCGGCCATGGGCCGAGACGGTGACCGTGTCACCATGTCGCACCGGCTGGGCGGGCTTGCTGCAGGGCTGGCCGTTCAGCCGGATTCCCCCGCCGACGATGGCATCGGCGGCAAGGGTGCGGGTCTTGAACACCCGGGCGAAATGCAGCCAGCGGTCCAGCCGGACCGTGTCCGCCCCCGCCTCGCTCACGGTTTGTTCTTGAGCGAGGCCAGGATGGCGAAGGGGCTGTCGGGATCGATCGGCTTCTCGGCGCGCGGCGGGCGGGCCTCGAAGCTTTTCGGGCCCTCGTGGCGGGGCTTGCCCTTGTCGAAGCGCGGCTTGCCCTTGGGTCCGCGCTCGCCGCGATTGTCGTCGCCGCGGCGCTTGCCCTCGAAGGGCTTGCCGCCTTCGCGCGGCTTGTCGCCGTCGCGGTCCCGGCGCGGGCCGCGCTCCCCTTGCGGCCGCGGCGCGCGTTCACCCTGCGCAGCCTGGCCCTGACGCTCGCCGCGCTCGGGGCGGCGATGGCCACCGCGCGGACGCGGCGCCCAGGTGAAGGTGTAGAACACCTCCATCTCGGGCGCGGCTTCCTCGGCCGCCTCGCCCGCCGCCTCGGCCTCGGCGGCCTTGCGGGCGGCCTGCTCGGCCTCCCACCTGGCGCGGGTCTCGGCGGCCAGCGCGCTTTCCTCCTCGGTCAGCGGATGCTCGTGATCGGCCGGCTCGGGCGCGGGCGCGGGCGCCGGCGCCTCGGCGCGGGCCTTGGGGCGCTCGCCGCGCTCGGCGCGATAGCCGAGGCCGCCCATCAGCCCCGAGAACTGTTCCAGCGTCATGCCGGTGATCGACAGCATGTCCGGGGTCGCCTCGAAGCCGCCGCGGCTGTCCTGGCCGCGCAGCATGTCGGCCAGCCGTTCCAGCATGTCGATGCGGATCGCGCGTTCACCCGCGGGGTGATAGCCCGAAAGCGTGTAATAGCCCTTGGGCACGTCCGGCAGGTTCGGGATCGTCACCAGCCCCGGGGGCGGGCTTTCCGGGAACTCCGCCAGCCCCTGGTCGAGGCCCCAGAGCACCAGCCGCAGCCGGGTCGGCGCCGGCTTCAGCAGCGCCGGCTGGAAGATGGTGAACTGGCCGAAGCGCACGCCATGCTTGCGCAGCAGGCCGCGCGCCTCCTGGTCCAGCTCCTTGACCTCGTTCGCGACGCCCTCGCGCGGCAGCACGCCCAGCGCCTCGACCAGGCGGAAGGCAAAGCCGCGGGCCAGGCCGGTCAGCGTCTCGTCATTCTTCAGCGCCTGCAGCGGCTCGAAGGCGGTGGCGATCTTGCGGTCGATGAAATGCTGCAGCCGGCGGCGCACCTTCTCGGCGATGTCCGGGCCGGCCTCTTCGTCGACGAAGGCCTCGACGCCGGGTTTCAGCGGCTCGGCGCCCTTGACCAGCTTGCCGACGGCAGACGAACCCCACATCAGGCCGCCCTGCTCGGTAAAGTCCAGTTCGGTGTCCGGCGCGTTGTAGAAGCGATCGGCCCGCAGGTGGAACTCGGGCCTCAGGGCCTCATAGGCGGCGCGGGACAGCATCTTCGCCTCGTCCCCGGTCGCATTCGGATCGGCATGGAAGCGGAAGCCTTCCAGTCGGCCGGCGAATTCGCCCTCGACCGTCACTTCGCCCTTGTCATTCACCTCGGCCAAAAGGCTCTCCTTCTGCTTGAGCCGGCGCAGCAGCACAGAGGTGCGCCGGTCCACGAATCTTTGCGTCAGCGCCGCGTGCAACGCGTCCGACAGTCGATCTTCTACCGCGCGCGTCTCGGCGCGCCAACGACTTTCGTCGGAAACCCACCCCGAACGCTGCGCGACATAGGTCCAGGTCCGGATAAATGCCAATCGTTTCGACAATGTGTCGATATCGCCCTGGGTCTTGTCGATGCGCTCGATCTGCTTGCGCAGCCAGTCGCCGGGCACCGTGCCGACCCGCAGGAAGCCGAAGATGCGCGCCAGCAACGTCGCATGCTCCGCCGCCGAGATCGAGCGGAAATCCGGGATCCGGCACACGTCCCACAAGAGCCGCACATCCTTGGGATGCGTCAGCATGTCGCGGATCTCGGGCATCGAGGTCAGCGTCTTCAGCGCCCGCAGGTCGTCGGCCTCGCGCCCGCGGCTCAGCCATTCCGACTGCGGCGCGGCCTCGAGGCTGGCGATCAGCCGCTCGACCGTGCCGAATTCCAGCGCCGCATTGCGCCACATCAGCCGCGCGATGGGCTGGAAGCGGTGGTTCTCGATCGCCTCGATCAGCCCCTCGTCCAAAGGCGAGGCGTCGCCGGTGACGCCGAAGGTGCCCGGCTCGGTATGGCGCCCGGCGCGGCCGGCGATCTGGCCCAGCTCATGCGGGAACAGCGGCCGATAGCGGCGGCCGTCGAATTTCTCGGTGCCGGAAAAGGCGATGTGGCGGATGTCGAGGTTCAGCCCCATGCCGATGGCGTCGGTGGCGACCAGGAAATCCACCTCGCCGTTCTGATACATCGCGACCTGGGCGTTGCGGGTCCGGGGCGACAGCGCGCCCATGACCACGGCGCAGCCGCCCTTCTGGCGGCGGATCAGCTCGGCCGTGGCATAGACCTCATCGACCGAGAAGCAGACGATGGCCGAGCGCGGCGGCATCCGGCTGATCTTTTTCGAGCCCGCCCAGGACAGGGTAGAAAACCGCTCGCGCCGCATGAACTGCACGCCCGGCACCAAGGCGGCGATGGCCGGGCGCATGGTGTCGCTGCCCAGCAACAGGGTTTCGTGCAGGCCCCGCATGTTCAGCAGCCGGTCGGTGAAGACATGGCCACGCTCGGGGTCGGCGCAAAGCTGGATCTCGTCGATGGCGACGAAATCGGCGCCGACCTCGGGCATGGCCTCGGTGGTGGCGACCCAGTATTGCACGCGCTCGGGGACGATGCGCTCCTCGCCCGTGACCAGCGCCACGACCGAGGGGCCGCGCGCCTTGACGATGCGGTCATAGACCTCGCGCGCAAGCAGGCGCAGCGGCAGGCCGATGACCCCGGTGCGATGCGCCAGCATCCGGTCGATGGCATAATGGGTCTTGCCGGTATTGGTCGGGCCAAGCACCGCCGTGACCCGGGATCTGTCGTTCATCAGGCGTCCGTGCCTTGCAATTCCTGTTCGATGCGCGTCACCGCATCCTGCGCGTCCTGCTGGTGCGGGTGGATCTTCAGGCTGGCCTGGAACGCCTCCAGCGCCCGGCGCTTGTCGCCCAGCTCCTCCAGCATGGTGCCAAGCTGGGTCAGCGCGCCGAAATGGCGCGGCTCCAGCCGCAGCACCTGTTCGATATCGGCGATCGCGGGGCCATAATCGCCGTCCAGGTAGAAGGCGACCGAGCGCAGATACCAGCCGGCGGCGAAATCCGGCGCGTGATCGGTCAGCGCCGTCAGGTGGCCGATGGCCGTCGCCGTGTCGCCCGCGTCCAGCGCCGCCTCGCCGCGCTTGTAAAGCAGGTCCATCGCGGCCGAGCCCGAGCGCGACCAGATGCGCAGGATGTCGGTCTCGGCCCGGGCCCAGGCCTCGCCCTCGGGCTGGGCCAGTTCGGCGAACAGCAGGTCCAGGTCCTCGCGGTCGCGGGCCAGCGCCGCAACGGTCGGCTCGGCCGGGGCGGCGGGCTCGGCCAAGGGGTCCGCGGCGGGCGGATCGCTCTCTTTTTCAGGAGAATTCTCTTGCGGGGCCGCATCCTGAACCGGTATCGCCCGAAAGGCGCCATCCGGCCATGCCGGGGCCGCGCCGGGGACCAGCAGCCCCAGGAAAAGCCCTGCCGCGACGGCATGATGGAAATCAGGGACTGGCCAACGCATATTCCCCATGTAAACCTCCCACCCAACCAATACCAGAGACGAGAACAGGAGATATGGAATGAGCAAAGTGGTCGAGGCCGCCGTGGCCGCGCTGGACGAGAAAGCCAAGGGCTTCGACGGCACCGCCAAATTCGTCATCGAGGGCGAAGGCTCGGTCTATATCGACGCGAACGGCGCCCGCGCCGCGGATGACGAGGCCGAGGTGACGCTGACCGCCAGCCGCGAGACCTTCGAGGGCATCATCGCGGGCGACGTGAACCCCACGACCGCCTTCATGACCGGCAAGCTCAAGGTCGACGGCGCCATGGGCACCGCCATGCGCCTGGGGGCGCTTCTGTCCTGACGCGATGAACCCGGCGCCCTTCAACACGCTTCCGGGCGACCCGCTGCCGCTCGTCCGCGCCTTCTGGCTGCGGGCCGAGGACGGGGTGCGGTTGCGGGCGGCGCATTGGGCGGCGGGCGGCGCCTCGGGGACGGTGCTGCTGTTCCCCGGGCGCACCGAATATCTGGAAAAATACGCCGCCGTAGCGGCGGACCTGAATGCGGCGGGCCTTGACGTGCTGTCGATGGACTGGCGCGGCCAGGGCATGTCCGACCGGCTGCAGGACAACAGCCGCCCCGGCCATATCGGCGCCTTCTCCGACTACCAGCGCGACGTGGTCGAGCTGGTGGTGGCGGCGCAGGAACTGGACCTGCCGCAGCCCTGGCACCTGCTGGCGCATTCCATGGGCGGGGCCATCGGGCTTGCGGCGCTGGACGGCGGCCTGCCGGTGGCGAGCGTGGTGTTTTCCTCGCCCATGTGGGGCATCAACCTGCGCGGCATCCCCGAGCCGGCGGCGCTGGCGCTGGCCACGCTGCTGTCGCGGCTGGGTCGCGGCGGCCATCCCGCGCCCCGCACCGGCGGCGAGGAAAGCTTCGTGCTGCTGGACCCCTTCCACGACAACCTGCTGACCCATGACGGCCAGCGCTGGGGCCGGCTGGTGGCCGAGGCCGCCGCCTGGCGCGACATCTCGGTCGGCGGCGCCAGCAACGACTGGCTGCGCGAGGCGATCCTGGAATGCCGCCGCCTGGCCACGCTGCCGCCGCCCGGCCTGCCGGCACTGATCGCGCTTGGCGACGGCGAACGCATCGTCTCGCCCCAGGCCATCCGCAGCCGCGCCGCCGCCTGGCCGAGCGCCCGGCTTCTCGAACTTGCGCAATGCCGGCACGAGCCGATGATCGAGCGCGATCCCGTCCGCGACCTGTTCCTGCAGGCGGCGCTGGCGCATTTCGCGGCGGTGATGACGGCCTAGGCCGCGGGCCGGGCGGTGCCTCTGGGACTTGCGCCCCGGCGCAGCAAAGGTCACATGATGGGCCAGAGGAAAGGACCGATCATGACGATTTCTGCCTGCCACCCCCTGCCCCTCCGCGCCCTGCCGCGGGACGAGAACGCGCTTCCCGTTGCCGCCGACGCCCCCGAACTGGGCCAATTGCCGGAATGGGATCTGAGCGATCTCTACCCGGCACCCGACGCGCCGGAACTGACCCGCGATCTCGAGGCGGTCGAGGCGGCCTGCTCCGCCTTCGCGCGCGACTATGACGGCAAGCTGGTCGCGCTGGGGCCGGACAAGATGCTTGAATGCATCGAGCGCTACCAGGAGATCGACGTTCTGGCCGGGCGGATCATGTCCTATGCCGGGCTGCGCTATTACCAGAACACCACCGACGCGGCCCGTGCCAAGCTGATGGGCGACATGCAGGACCGCATCACCACGGCGACGACCAAGCTGGTGTTCTTCAGCCTGGAATTCAACCGCATCCCCGACGCCCGCTATGCCGAGGTCTTCGCGGCCCCGAACGGCCCGGCACGCTACAAGCCGGTGTTCGACCGCATGCGCGCCATGCGCCCCTATCAGCTGTCGAACGAGCTGGAACGCTTCCTGCACGACAATTCCGTCGTCGGTGCCGCCGCCTGGAACCGGCTCTTCGACGAGACCACCGCCGGGCTGACCTTCAACGTGGACGGCGAAGAGCTGGGCATCGAGGCGACGCTGAACCTGCTGACCGACCACGATCGCGCCCGGCGCGAGGCCGGAGCCAAGGCCCTGGCCGCGGTCTTCGGCAAGAACATCAAGCTTTTCGCGCGCATCCACAACACGCTCGCCAAGGAAAAATCCATCGAGGACAAGTGGCGCAAGATGCCGACGCCGCAGACCGCGCGGCACCTGTCGAACCATGTCGAGCCCGAGGTGGTCGAGGCGTTGCGTAATGCCGTCACCGCCGCCTATCCGCGCCTGTCGCATCGCTACTACCGGCTGAAAGCGCGCTGGCTGGGGCTCGACAAGCTGCAGGTCTGGGACCGCAACGCCCCGCTGCCGACCGAGACGCCGCGCCTGATCGCCTGGCCCGAGGCCGAAGCGACCGTGCTCGACGCTTATGCCGGCTTCTCGCCGAAACTGGCCGAACTGGCGCAGCCCTTCTTCGAGCGGGGCTGGATCGACGCCGGCGTCAAGCCCGGCAAGGCGCCCGGCGCCTTTGCGCACCCGACCGTCACCACCGTGCATCCCTATGTGCTGCTGAACTATCTCGGCAAGCCGCGCGACGTGATGACGCTGGCGCATGAGCTGGGCCACGGCGTCCACCAGCGCCTGGCGGCCGGACAGGGCGAACTCCTGGCCTCGACGCCGCTGACGCTCGCCGAAACCGCCTCGGTCTTCGGCGAAATGCTGACCTTCCGCGCGCTGCTGGCGAAAACCACCGACAAGGGCCAGCGCAAGGCGCTGCTGGCCGGCAAGGTCGAGGACATGATCAACACGGTCGTGCGCCAGATCGCCTTCTACGATTTCGAATGCAAGCTGCACGCCGCCCGCGCCAAGGGCGAGCTGACGCCCGAGGACATCAACGATCTCTGGATGTCGATCCAGGCCGAATCGCTGGGCGATGCCTTCGAGTTCATGCCGGGATACGAGACCTTCTGGACCTATATCCCGCATTTCGTGCATTCGCCCTTCTACGTCTATGCCTATGCCTTCGGCGACGGGCTGGTGAATGCGCTCTATGCCGCCTACGAGGACGGGCTGCCCGACTTCCAGGAAAAATATTTCGCCATGCTCTCGGCCGGCGGCGCGCAGCATCACAAGGAGTTGCTGGCGCCCTTCGGCCTCGACGCCTCGGACCCGGCCTTCTGGGACAAGGGCCTCGCGATGATCGAGGGCTTCATCGACGAGCTCGAGGCGATGGAGGCGTGATCACGCTGGAACCGCTGGGCCGCGACGGTTACGACCGCGTGGCTCATATCGCCGTGACGCCGCAGCAGGAACCCTTCTGCGGCACCATCGCCGGCCATTTCCAGGCCGACGAGCCAGGCTGCGACTTCCACCTGATCGCCCGCGACGGCCGGCCGGTCGGCTTCTTCAAGATCGACCGCGCCTATGCTGCGCGCTACGACTTCGCCGCGCCGGACGAGCTGGGCCTGCGCGGCGTGATGGTGGACGCGCGCGAGCAGGGCAAGGGCAGCGGCAAGGCGGCGATGCGGGCGCTCGGCCCCTATGTCGCGCGCCGCTATCCCCAGGCCCGCGCGCTGGTGCTGACGGTGAACGAGGCCAACCCCCTGGCCCGCGCCGTCTATCTGGCGGCGGGTTTCCGGGATACCGGCGCGCTCCACCACGGCGGCCAGATCGGCCCGCAGCATATCCTGCGCCTGCCGCTGCGCGGCTGACGCCAGCACCCGACGCCTCCAGCCTTCACTGTTTTCCAAATACCCCGCCGACCACGCCACGAACCCGGCCCGCGCGCGCGCTCCGCGCCCGAGCCTTCTTTGTTTTCCAAATACCCCGCCGACCGCGCGCCGGGGCACCCGGCTTCACCCCAGGGCGCGCGCCCGGTCCCGCAGCACGAACT
Organism: Paracoccus sp. DMF; assembly: GCF_004407025.1. Lineage (NCBI taxonomy): Bacteria > Pseudomonadati > Pseudomonadota > Alphaproteobacteria > Rhodobacterales > Paracoccaceae > Paracoccus > Paracoccus sp. DMF. The sequence continues at coordinate 33,525 of NZ_SOKV02000008.1, read as the reverse complement.
TCTGGATCTTGCCGGTCGAGGTCTTGGGCAATTCGCCGAACACCACCGTCTTCGGCACCTTGTAGCGCGCCATGTTCTGCCGGCAGAACGCGATCAGCGCCTCGGCCTCGACCGCGCGGCCGGGCTTCAGCGTCACGAAGGCGCAGGGCGTCTCGCCCCAGGTCTCGTCCGGCCGGGCGACCACCGCGGCCTCCAGCACGTCGGGATGCTTGTAGAGCACGTCCTCGACCTCGATCGAGGAGATGTTCTCGCCGCCCGAGATGATGATGTCCTTGGAACGGTCCTTGAGCTCGATATAGCCGTCGGGATGCATCACGCCCAGGTCGCCCGAGGCGAACCAGCCGCCCCGGAACGCCTTTTCCGTGGCCGAGGGGTTCTTCAGATAGCCCTTCATCACATTGTTGCCGCGCATGAAGACCTCGCCCATGGTCTCACCGTCGGCGGGCACCGGCGCCAGCGTCTCGGGGTCGGCGACCATCAGCCCGTCCAGCGCCGGGTTGCGCACGCCCTGCCGCGATTTCATGCGGGCGCGCGCCTCGCCCTGCAGCGCGTCCCATTCCGTCTTCCAGGCGCAGACGACCGAGGGGCCATAGGTCTCGGTCAGGCCATAGACATGGGTGATCTCGATGCCCATGGCCTCGACCGCGGCGATGACCGAGGCCGGGGGCGGCGCGCCCGCGACCATGGCCTTGACCGGATGGTCGAAGTCCTTCAGCGCATCGGGGGCATTGGCCAGCATGTTCATCACGATGGGCGCGCCGCAGAAATGCGTCACCCGCTCGTCGCGGATCAGGCGGAAGATCGGCTCGGCCCGCACCGCGCGCAGGCAGACGCAGACCCCGGCATTGGCGGCGATGGTCCAGGGGAAGCACCAGCCGTTGCAATGGAACATCGGCAGCGTCCACAGATAGCGCGCATGATGCGGCATCTGCCACGAGGTGATGTTCGCCAGCGCATTCAGCGCCGCGCCGCGGTGGTGATAGACCACGCCCTTGGGATCGCCCGTCGTCCCCGAGGTATAGTTCAGCGAGATCGCGTCCCATTCGTCGGCCGGCATCTGCCAGTCGAAGTCCGGATCGCCCTCGGCCAGCAGGTCGTCATAGCTCAGCGCGCCCACGCGGCTGCCGCCCGGGTAGCTGGGATCGAGGATGTCCACCACCAGGATCTCGCGGCCCCGCGCGATCTTGACGGCGCGCTCGGCCAGTTCCGAAAACTCGGGATCGACCAGCAGCACGCGGGCCTCGCCATGGCTGAGGATGAAGGCGACCGCCTCGGCATCCAGCCGGGTGTTGATCGCGTTCAGCACCGCGCCGGTCATCGGCACGCTGAAATGGCTCTCGAACAGCTCGGGGATGTTCGCGGACAGCACCGCCACCGTGTCGCCCTTGCCGATGCCGCGCGCGGCGAGCGCCCCGGCGATGCGGCGGCAGCGCGCATAGGTCTCGGCCCAGTTGCGGCGCACGCCCTCGTGCACCACGGCCAGCGCCTGAGGATGGACCTGGGCGGTATGCTCCAGGAAACGCAGCGGCGAAAGCTGCGCGTAATTCGCCGGACAGATGTCCAGGCCCTGGCTGTAGATATCGTAATGCGGCACTTGCCCCTCCGTCGCGATCGCGCGCCCGCGACTAAGCCAGTCGCGGCGGGTTTTGCCAAGGGGGCGATTGACAGCGCCCGGTGGCGCGGTCCGGGTGGGTATTTGGAGAACGAAGAAAATCCAGGGTAAGAATCCGGGCGGCGCATTCCGGGCGGATTTGGGATTGATAATCGCCGGCCAAACTGTTCGTTATCGGAGCGTGACCAGACTGCCCGGAGCAAGAACGATGTCAGCGCCCGCGCGCCGCATGGCGATTTCCCTGTTTCTGCCCGTCGTGGCGGGACTCATGCCCGCGCTGGCCCTGGCGCAGGATCCCGGCCAGCAGCCGCCGACCCCGGTCACGGTGGTCACGCTGCGGGCCCAGGACGTGCCCCTGACCACCACCCTGCCCGGCCGCGTCACCGCCTCGGCCGAGGCCGAGGTGCGCCCGCAGGTCAACGGCATCGTCACCGAGCGCCTGTTCGACGAGGGCAGCCACGTCAAGGTCGGCGACCCACTGTTCCGCATCGACGCCACCACCTACCAGGCCGCCGTGGCCCAGGCCGAGGCCGCCGTGGCCCAGGCCCGCGCCCAGGCCGAGAACGCCCGGCGCGAGGCCGAGCGCGTCGGCGCGCTGCGCGACCGCCGCGTCGCCTCGGAAAGCTCGACCGACAGCGCCATCGCCGCGCGCGACGCCGCCGAGGCCGCGGTCAAGGTCGCCGAGGCGCAGCTGCAGACCGCGAATATCGAACTGGAGCGCACCACCATCCGCGCCGAGCTGGACGGCGAGATCGGCCTGGCGCAGACCAGCCAGGGCGCGCTGGTCACCGCCAGCCAGGCGACGCCGCTCGCGGTGATCCGCAAGCTGGACCCGGTGCATGTCGATGTGACGCAATCGGCGGCCGAGGTCATCCGCTTCCGCCGCACCATGGCCGCGCAGAACGAGGGCGCCAAGCATGTCGAGCAGAAGGTGACGCTGCGCCTGGCGGATGGCACCGAATTCGACCAGGAGGGCACGCTGACCGCCGCCGAGCCCTATGTGAACGAGACGACCGGCGTGGTCACGCTGCGGCTGGCCTTCGCCAATCCCGACCGCATCCTGCTGCCCGGCATGTATGTGCAGGCCGTGGTGCAGCAGGCCACCGCCAGGGACGTGGTGCTGGCGCCGCAGGAAGGCGTCAGCCGCGACCGGCGCGGCCAGCCCATCGCGCTGGTGGTCAATGACCAGGACGTGGTCGAGCAGCGCCAGCTGACCGTGCTGCAGGACCACGGCAACCAATGGGTCGTCAGTGAAGGTCTGGACGACGGCGACCGCATCGTGGTCGAGGGCGTCCAGAAGATCGCCCCGGGCATGACCGTCGCCCCCGAGGAACGCAAGGCGGCCGAGGGCGGCGATGCTGCCGCCGGACAGACCGCAGAGCAGCCCGCAGCCGAACAGCCGGCCGAACAAGCCGCCGACGACGCCGCGCCGGCCGAAGGCGCCGCGCCCGCCGAGGCCGCGCCGGAGGCGGCGGACCAGGCCCAGCCCGCGAACTGACCGCGACACCGCGAGGAAAGACAGGAACCGCATATGGCCCGCTTCTTCATCGACCGTCCGGTGTTCGCCTGGGTGATCTCGATCCTGATCATGGGTCTGGGGATCCTGTCGATCCTGTCCCTGCCCGTCGCGCAATATCCGCAGATCGCGCCGCCCACGGTGACGATCCGCGCCACCTATCCCGGCGCCTCGGCCGAGACGGTGGCCAATACCGTGACCCAGGTGATCGAGCAGCAGATGACCGGCCTCGACGGGCTGCGCTATTTCAAGTCCAGCTCGACCTCCTCCGGCAGTTCGCAGACCGAGCTGACCTTCGAGACCGGCACCGACCCCGACATCGCCCAGGTCCAGGTGCAGAACAAGTTGTCCCAGGCCACCGCGCTGCTGCCGGAACCGGTGCAGCGCCAAGGCCTGACGGTCGAGAAATCCGCCTCGGGCTTCCTGATGGTCATCGGCCTGACCTCGCCCGACGGAAGTTTCGAGCAGGTGGACCTGTCGGATTACCTGATCTCGAACCTGGTCAACGACCTCAGCCGGATCGAGGGCGTGGGCTCGATCCAGGTCTTCGGCGCGCAATATGCCATGCGCATCTGGCTCGACCCGTCGAAACTGGCCGCTTATGAGCTGACGCCGGGCGACGTGGTCTCGGCGGTCTCGGCCGAGAACGCGCAGATCTCGGCCGGCAGCTTCGGCAGCCAGCCGGCGCCGCAGGGCCAGATGCTGAACGCCACCATCACCGCGCAATCGCTGCTGTCGACGCCCGAGGATTTCGAGCAGATCGTGCTGCGCGCCGAACAGGACGGCGGGCTGATCCTGCTGAAGGACGTGGCCCGGGTCGAGATCGGCGCCGAGGATTACATGACCAACGCCCGCTACAACGGGCAGCCGGCCTCGGGCCTGGCGATCAGCCTGGCCTCGGGCGCGAACGCGCTCGACACGGCGGAACGGGTCAAGGCGCGGATGGAGGAATTCGCCCGCTTCTTCCCCGAGGGCATGGATTACGTCATTCCCTTCGACACCACGCCCTTCGTGCTGATTTCCATCGAGGAGGTGGTGAAGACGCTGGTCGAGGCCATCGTGCTGGTGTTCTTCGTCATGCTGCTGTTCCTGCAGAACTGGCGCGCGACGCTGATCCCGACGCTGGCGGTGCCGGTGGTGCTGCTGGGCACCTTCGGCATCCTCGCGGCCTTCGGCTTTACCATCAACACGCTGACCATGCTGGCCATGGTGCTGGCCATCGGGTTGCTGGTCGATGACGCCATCGTCGTGGTCGAGAACGTCGAGCGCATCATGGAGGACGAGGGACTTGAGCCGCGCGAGGCCACCCGCAAGTCCATGGGCCAGATCACCGGCGCGCTGATCGGCATCGCGCTGGTCTTGTCGGCGGTCTTCGTGCCGATGGCCTTCTTCGGCGGCTCGACCGGGGTGATCTACAAGCAGTTCGCCGTGACCATCGCCAGCGCCATGGGCCTGTCGGTCGTCGTGGCGCTGTCGCTGACCCCGGCGCTGTGCGCCACCCTGCTGAGAAACGAGCACGGCCACAAGACGCGCGGGCTTTTCGGCCTGTTCAACCGCGGCTTCGACAGCACCATGCGCGTCTATGGCGGCGCGGTCGGCTGGATCATCCGCCGGCCGCTGCGCATGATGCTGATCTATGCCGCCATCGGCGCGGCCATGGTATTCCTGTTCCTGCGCACGCCCACCGGCTTTCTGCCCGACGAGGACCAGGGCATCATGTTCGCGCTGATCCAGGGGCCGACCGGCGCCACGCAGGAACGCACCGACGCGGTCATCGACCAGATCCAGCATTACTTCGCCGAGAACGAATCCGAGAATGTCGACAGCTTCTTCGGCGTCTCGGGCTTCAGCTTCGCGGGCTCGGGCCAGAACATGGGCATCGCCTTCCTGCGGCTGAAGGACTGGGACGAGCGCCCCGGCGCCGACCAGTCGGTGCAGGCCATCGCCGGCCGCGCCTTTCCGGCCTTCATGGGCATCCGCGACGCCATGGCCTTCCCCATCGTGCCGCCCTCGGTGATCGAGCTCGGCAACGTCTCGGGCTTCGACTTCTATCTGCAGGCCCGCGCCGGCCAGCCGCATGAGCAGTTGCTGGACGCGAGGAACCAGCTTCTGGGCATGGCGGCGCAGGACGGCCGCATCGCCCAGGCGCGGCCAAACGGGCTTGAGGACGCATCCGAATACAAGCTCGACATCGACTGGCGCAAGGCCGGGGCGATGGGGGTCTCGGCCTCGGACGTGGGCAGCCTGCTGTCGGTCGCCTGGGCCGGCAGCTATGTCAACGACTTCATCGACCGCGGCCGCATCAAGCGAGTCTATGTCCAGGGCGAATCGCAGTCGCGCGCCGTGCCGACCGACATCGACAAATGGCGGGTGCGGAACAGTGCCGGCGGGCTGGTGCCCTTCTCGAACTTCGCCGAGGGGCGCTGGAGCTATGGGCCGCAGGGCCTGTCGCGCTATAACGGCGTGCCGGCGATGAACATCCAGGGCAACCCGGCGCCCGGCGTCTCGTCGGGCCAAGGCATGGCCGCCATCGAGGAGCTGGCGGCGCAGCTGCCGCCCGGCTTCGACGTGGCCTGGACCGGCCTTTCGCTGGAGGAACAGGCGGCCGGCAACCAGACCATGCTGCTTTACGGGCTGTCGCTGGCGGTGGTGTTCCTGTGCCTGGCCGCGCTTTACGAAAGCTGGTCGATCCCCTTCGCGGTCATGCTCGCCATGCCGATCGGCGTCCTGGGCGCGCTGGTCGGGGCCTGGCTTGGCGGCTTCGACAATGGCGTGTTCTTCCAGGTCGGGCTGCTGACCGTCATCGGCCTGACCGGTAAGAACGCCATCCTGATCGTCGAATTCGCCCGCGAGCAGGTGGAGCAACACGGCAAGCCGCTGTTCGAGGCGGTGATCGAGGCCGCGCGCCAGCGCTTCCGGCCGATCATGATGACCTCGGTCGCCTTCTCGCTGGGCGTGCTGCCGCTGGTGCTGTCGACCGGCGCCGGCGCCAACGGCCGCAACACCATCGGCGCCACGGTGCTGGGCGGCACCGTCTCGGCCACGGTGCTGGGGGTGCTGTTCGTGCCGCTGTTCTTCGTGCTGGTGCGCCGGGCGCTCGGCCGGCCCGAGGCACCCGAGCCGGGCGCCGCCCGCACCTGACCTGGCCTGCCCGCGCCAGCCCGCTTGCGGGCTTTCGCGCGCCGGCCTAGTCTTTCGCCAAGGGGCCGCAGGAGGGGACATGGAGGCGACCGGCCAGATCGCAGGGGTGCGGCAGGCGGATGAGGCACGCCCCCGCCCGCATGGCGTGGCGCTGCGCCCGCTGGCGCTGGGGGGCGCGACGCTGGCCTGGCTCGCGATCTTTGCCATCGTCGTCTCGGTGCTGATGCTGAACGCCCGCGCCGCCGTGCGCGCCGAGACCGAGGCCGCCTTCGGGCTGGCCAATGCCTTTGCCACCATGCGCCTGCCCACCGCCTTCGAGCGTCGCGACATGATGGCCGAGGCGCGCCAGATCGCCGCCGACATCGAATCGCAGCGCCATGTCTCGGCCGAGCTGCGCGACGCCACCGGCCGGCCGGTGGCCTTGCCACTGGCGCCGCAGCCCCCGCGCGACCCGCCGCCGGGCTGGTTCGCCGCCCTGCTGCGCCCGGCCCCGCGGGCCGACCTGATCCCGGTCTCGCAATATCCGAACGTGCTGGGCGTGCTCGAGATCCGCACCGATCCCGGCGACGAGATCGCCGAGGCCTGGGCCGATTTCCGGCTGATGCTGCCGCTGCTGGGCGGCATGGCGCTGGCGGTGCTGGGCGTGACCATGGCAATCACCGGGCTGGTGCTGCGCCGGCTGGGGGTGCTGGGCGCGGCGCTGGCGCGGATGCGGGCGGGGGACCTGGCCGTGCGGGCGCCGCAGACCGGGCTGGCCGAGCTGGGCCAGCTCAGCGACGGGGTGAATGCGTTGGCCAGCCATCTGGCACGCGAGCGGGCCGAGAACCGCCGCCTTCAGGGCCGGATGATGACCCTGGCCGAATCCGAGCGCGCCCGCATCGCCAGCGACCTGCACGACGGCGTCGGCCCGCAGCTTTTCGCGCTGCAAGCCGCCATCGACCAAGCCGGGGAACGCGCCGGCGGGGCCGCCGACCCGGCCCTGGCGGGGGCGCTGGCGGCGGTCTCGCGCCATGCGGCGGCGATCCGGGCCAGCGCGCGCGCCGCCATCGACGACCTGCGCCTGTCGCCGGCCGAGGGCGCGAGCTTGGCCGAAATGCTGCAGGAGCTGCTGTTCGAATTCGCCGACATGGCGCCCGAGGTCGAATTCGCGCTCGATGCGCCGCAGGACCTGCCCGCGGCCGACGAGGCGGCGCGGGTGGCGCTGTTCCGCTTCGTGCGCGAAAGCGTGCTGAACGCGCTGCGCCACGCCCGTCCGACGCGGGTCGGGGTCGCGCTGGCCACGGCACCCGGCGCCGCGCTGCTGGCCCGGGTCGAGGACGACGGCGCCGGCCCCCGGCCCGCCGGCCGCAAGGGGCTGGGCCAGGCCGGCATGCGCGACCGCGCCAGCGCGCTTGGTGGAGACTACACGCCGCCCCGCCGCGACGGCACCATGACCGTGACGGAATGCCGGCTGCCGCTGGCCGGACCACAGGACCAGGAAACCGATTGATGAACGCCAGCGCCCCTGCCGCCGATGCCGAGCCCGCCGCCCTGCGGGTGCTGATCGTCGACGACCACCCGGTGGTGGCCGAGGGCTGGGAATGGATCACCAAAGGCCGGCTGGACTGCCGGATTACCGCGGCGGCGACGCCCTTGCAGGGCTGGCGGGCATGGCGGCGCGCGGCCCCGGACCTGATGGTGATCGACCTGACCATGGGCGAATCGCGGCTGGCCGGGGTGCGGCTGATCGAGCGGCTGCGCGCCGCCGGGGCCGAACTGCCGATCCTGGTCTTTACCATGCATCGCAGCCCGCTCATTGCCCGGCGCGCCTTGCAGGCCGGCTGCAACGGCATCGTGATGAAGGATTCGCCCTCGGCCGAGATCTGCGAGGCGCTGCGCGAACTGGCCGCCGGGCGCGATTACGTCCCCGCCGACCTCGCCCGCAAGATCGCGCTGATGGAGCGCCCCGGCGCCGCCCCCGCCCGCCCGCGCCTGACCCCGCGCGAGCTGGAGATCCTGCGCGCCATCGCCAGCGGCCTCAGCTATCGCGACATCGCCGCCCGCGCCAATATCAGCTACAAGACCGTCTCGAACGTCAGCCAGACGCTGAAGGACAAGCTGGGCGCCACCAGCCTGGCCGATCTGGTGGTCAAGGCCGTGCGCCATCTCGACGAAAGCCGGGACGAGGTCTGAGCCATGGCGCGCCCGCCCGCCTCGCACCGCTCGCCCCATGCCCGGCCGCTGATCGGCACCCGCATCCGCGAGCGGCGCCTGTCGCTCGGCCGGCGCCAGACCGAGGTGGCGCAGCGGGCCGAGATCTCGGCCGCCTATCTGAACCTCATCGAGCACAACCGCCGCCCGGTCGGCGAGGCGCTGCTGACCCGGCTGGCCGAGGCGTTGGAGATCGACGCGACCGAGCTTGCCTCGGACCGCGAGGAGGCGCTGATCGGCGCCCTGCGCGAGGCGGCCGCGCGCGCGGGCGAGCAGCCGGTCGAGCTGGACCAGATCGCCGAATTCGCCGCCCGCTTTCCCGGCTGGGCGGCGGTGCTGGCCCTGGCCGTGCGCCGTGCCGACGCGCTGGAACGCCGGCTGGTCGCGCTGTCGGACCGCATGACCCGCGACCCCTATCTGCTGACCACGCTGCACGAGGTGCAATCGGCGGTGACGGCGCTGCGCGCGACCGCGACCATCCTGGCCGAGACGCCGGAAATCGAAAGCGAATGGCGCGACCGCTTCCACGCCAACCTGGACAGCGACAGCCAGCGCCTGTCGCGCACCGCGCAATCGCTGGTGGCCTATCTCGACAGTTTCGAGGACGAGGCCGTGCCGATGTCGCCGCAGGAAGAGGTCGAGGCCTGGATCGCCGCCGGCCAGCCCGACCCGGCCGATGCGCCCGAACTGGCCTCGGACGCGGCACGGGTGATGGCGCGCGACCTGCTGGTGGCGCAGGCCCGCGACCGCGCCGCCCTGCCCGACGCGGCGCTGGCGGCGGCGGTGGACGAGGCCGGCGAGACCGGCGACGACCCGGCGCTGATCGCGGCGCGGCTGGGCCGGCCGCTGGATCTGGTGCTGCGCCGGCTGGGCATGCTGCGCCCCGGTCCCTGGGCGCAGGCCGGGCTGATCGTCTGCGACGGCTCGGGCGCCACGCCTTTCCGCCACGCCGCGCCCGGCTTCGAACTGCCCCGCCCCGGCGAAGGCTGCGCGCTCTGGCCGCTGTTCGAGGCCCTGGCCCAGCCGCAGCTGCCGGTCGCGCGGCTGATCGAGACCGCCGGCGGCCGCCGCTTTGCCGCCTGGGCGGTGGCAGAGCGGCTGCTGCCGATGGGCTTCGACGGCCCGGTGCTGAGCCGGGCGCAGATGCTGATCCGCCCCGCCGGGCCCCAGGACGCGCGCCCGGCGCTCGGCGTCGGTCCCGCCTGCCGGATCTGCCCCCGCACGGTCTGCCCGGCGCGGCACGAACCCTCGATCCTGGGCCCGGCATGAGCCCCATCCCGGAGAACCGCGCATGAGCGTCGACGTGCTGCTGATCGAGGACGAGCCCAGCATCGCCGAGGCGGTGCGCTTCATCCTGACCCGCGACGGCTGGGGCTGCGAGCAATGGCCCGAGGGTGGCGGCGCGTTGGAGCGCATCCGGGCGCTGGCGCCGCGCATGCTGATCCTGGACCTAATGCTGCCCGGCCGGTCCGGCGCCGAGATCCTGGCCGACCTGCGCGCCGACCCTGCCCTCGCGGCGCTGCCGGTGCTGCTCCTGTCGGCGCGCGGCACCGCCAACCTGCCGCCCGGCGCCGACCGCGTGCTGCCCAAGCCCTTCGCCAATGCCGATCTGCGCGCCGTGGTGCGCGAGCTGCTGGAGCAGGCATGAGGCTGCGCCCGCCCCGCCTGTTCCTGGGCCGCACCGCCTATCGCCGCCGTCGGCTGGCCGAGGCGACCCGGCTGGTCCCGGTGCTGTTCGCGGCGCTGGTGCTGATCCCGCCGATCTGGCTGCCGCAGCATTTCAGCTATGCCCGCGGCGCGGTCTGGCTGGCGGTGGCCTGGGCGCTGGCCATCGTGGCCACGGCCGCGCTGCATCGCGCGCTGGGACGTGCCTCGGCGGAGGACGAGGATGACGCCTGAAACCCTGGTCGCCGCTTCGGTGGCCTATGTGGCGCTGATGTTCCTTCTGGCCCATGCCGCCGACCGTGCCGCCGCCGCCGGGCGCTGGCGCTGGATGGACCGGCCGGTGATCTATACGCTGTCGCTCTCGGTCTATTGCTCGGCCTGGACGTTTTACGGCGCGGTGGGCTACGCCAGCCGCTCGGGGCTGGAATTCCTGACCATCTATCTTGGTCCCGGCATCGTGTTTTCCGGCGCCTGGTGGGGCTTGCGCCGGCTGGTGCGGGTGGCGCGGATGCACCGCGTGACCTCGATCGCCGACCTGATCTCCAGCCGCTTCGGCAAGTCGGCGGGGCTGGCCGCGCTGGTCACGCTGATCGGGGTGATGGCCGCGACGCCCTATATCGCGCTGCAATTGCAGTCGGTCTCGATGGCGCTGTCGGCCTTTGCCACGCCCGAGCACGCGCTGCCGCGCAATGTCTCGGTCTGGGTGGCGCTGGGGCTCGCGGCCTTCGCCATCCTGTTCGGCACCCGCAACCTTGCGGTGGACGAGCGCCACCACGGCGTGGTCATCGCCATCGCCGTCGAGGCGGTGGTCAAGCTCGCCGCCTTCGTCGCGGTCGGGGTCTTCGTGATCTGGGGCATCGCCGACGGCCCCGCCGACGTGCTGGCGCGGATCGACCGCATGTCCGTCTCGGCCGGCGGCGAGGGCTGGCCGATCAACCCCGAGCGCTGGTTCACGCTGATCCTGCTGTCGGGCGCGGCGGTGATGGTGCTGCCGCGCATGTTCCACGTCCTGGTGGTCGAGGCCAGCGACGAGGACCGGCTGCGCCAGGCCGGCTGGGCCTTTCCGGCCTATCTGGCGCTGATGTCCTTCCTGGTGCTGCCCATCGCCGTGGTCGGCGCCGACATCCTGCCCAAGGGCGCCAATCCCGACCTTTACGTGCTGGACCTGCCGCTGTCGCAGGGCCGCGAGGCCCTGGCGACGCTGGTCTTCCTGGGCGGGTTCTCCTCGGCCATGTCCATGGTCGTGGTCAGCGCCATCGCGCTGTCGACGATGATGGCCAACCATTGGCTGGTGCCGCTGTGGCTGCGGCTGCGCCAGGCCGCGCTGGCCGAACCGGCGCGCGCACCCGAGGATCTGGGCACGCTGATGCTTAACGCCCGCCGGCTGGCGATCCTCGCGATCATCGGCGCGGGCTGGCTTTACCACCGCATGTCGGGCGGCACCTCGGCGCTGGCCGCCATGGGCACGGTGGCCTTTTCCGGCATGGCGCAGGTGCTGCCGGCGCTGGTCGCGGGGCTTTTGTGGCGCGGTGCCACGCGGCGCGGCGCCATCGCCGGCGTGGTCGGCGGCACGCTGATCTGGACCCTGCTGGTATTCCTGCCCTCGCTGGGGCTTCTGGCGCAGCCGGCGATGCCGGCCGGCATCGACCCTTTCGCCAGTGCCGTGCTGCTGGCGCTGGCGGTGAACCTGCTGCTTCTGGTGCTGATCTCGCTGATGGATTTCCCCGAACCGGCCGAGCGGCTGCAATCGCTGTCCTTCGTCCACGCCGTCGCGCCCGACGCCGCGCCCGGCGACGGCGCCCCGGCCGTGCAGCCCGAGGCGCTGCTGACGCTGGCCGGGCGGCTCTGGGGCAACGATCATGCGCTGGAAACCTTTCGCCGCGCCGCCGAAAGCCAGGGCAAGGGCGGCTACCTGCCCGACCTGACGCCGCGCTTCCTCGCGGATTTCGAGCGGTTGCTGGCCGGCACCGTCGGCGCCGCCACCGCAGCGGCGCTGATGACCCGCGTCGGCGGGCGCGGCGGGGTCACCGTTTCGGACCTGATGGAGGTGGCGGGCGAGGCCAGCCGCGCGCGCGAGGACAACCGGCGGCTGGAAAACACCTCGGCCGAACTGGCAAGAACCGCCGCCATGCTGCGGGAAAGCAACGAGAAACTGACCGCGCTTTCCGCGCAGAAGGACGCTTTCCTTGGCCAGATCAGCCATGAGTTGCGCACGCCGATGACCTCGATCCGCGCCTTTTCCGAATTCCTGATGGAGCCGGATCTTCCGGCCGAGGATCGCGCCCGCTTTGCCGGCATCATCCATGACGAGGCCGGCCGCATGACCCGTCTCCTGGACGACCTGCTGGACCTTTCCGTGCTCGAGGCCGGCAAGGCGCGGCTGAAGCCCGCCGTCTTCAACCTGCATGACCTGATCGAGCGCGCGCTCGCCTCGGCCGGCGCCGCGGCTTCCGGGCGCGACTTCGCCATCCGCCGCAATATCGCCGCCGAGCACCTGCCTGTGATCACGGATCAGGACCGGCTGCTTCAGGTCCTGATCAATGTGATCACGAATGCGCGCAAATATTGCAGCGCCGAGGCGCCGCAGATCCGCATCGACTGCCGCCGCAGTCCGGACGGCGGCACCGAGATCGACATCGCCGACAACGGCCCCGGCATCAGCGCCGGCAACCAGGCGCTGATCTTCGAGAAGTTCGCCCGGCTGAACGATCCCGCCAGGGCCGGCGGTGCCGGGCTGGGCCTGGCGATCTGCAAGGAAATCATGGAGTTCCTAGGCGGCTCGATCGCTTACCTGCCCGGCCAAGGCGGCGCCTGCTTCCGCATTTCGCTGCCGCCGCGTCCCGCGCGCCGGGCGGAAAATGATGAAAATGCGGCGCGTTAAACCATTTGGCAACCTGTGCATGGCATGTTGCGCGAAAGTCGTTATGGATTCGCGTGGGTTATGAACAGCGCAGCAACGGAACAGGCGGGTGGCCCCGACAGCACCGGACCGGCAGCAGGCAGCGGGCCCGCGCTTGCGGCGGGTGCCCCCGTGCTTCACCGCTGGATCGCGGCGCGCGGCAGCGCCCGCGCCCAATCGGCAATCGCGACGCCGGCCGAGTTTCGGCTGGAGCGGGCGGCCGCGACCGCGCTCGGCCGGGCGGCGGAACGCCAGGCCCAATTGCCGGTCTTCGTCGAAAAGGTCGAACTGGCGCGCATGACCCTATCGGAATTGCCCGAAATCCTGCCGGAACGCGCCCTGCTCGCCGTGATCGAGGGGCGACGTGATGCCATCGGGGTTGCCGCGATCTGCCCCAATCTGCTGGCCTCGCTGATCGAGATGCAGGCGATCGGCCGTGTCACCGCCCGCCCCGCCCCGGCGCGCAAGCCGACGCGCACCGATGCCTCGATCTCGGCCGATTTCGTCAATGCGCTGCTCGGTGAGCTGGGGCGCGAATGCCAGGGCCAGGACGCGCCAAATTTTGCCGCCTTCCGCTATGCCACCTATATGGACGATCCCCGCCCGCTTTCGCTGATGCTCGAGGATGGCGACTTGGTGCGACTGACACTGCGCTTTCGCATCGGTCCGGGTGGACAGCGCGACGGCACGCTGGTGATCGCACTGCCGCTGGAACGCGACATGCGCATCCCGCCGCCCGAAGCGGCCCGGCCCGCCGCCGTTCTGCCCGGCATCAGCCCGGTCGCGCCGGTCGAGCAGGCGCCAGGGGCCTCGCTCGCCGAGGTGGTGCAGCAGGCTCCGGTCGCCCTGGTCGGCATCCTGTGCCGGCGCAAGGTCAGCCTGCAGCTCTTGCGCAACCTGACCCCCGGGGCCTTGATCCCCCTGCCGACCAATGTGCTCGACGACGCGCGCATCGAAACCACCCAAGGCCAGTTGCTGGCGCGCGGCCGGCTGGGCGAGGCCGAAGGCTTTCACGCCATCCGCCTGCGCGATCTGTCGCAGGAGACGGCCTCGCGGACCGCTCCTCCGCCATGGCCGGCCGGTTCCCTGGCCGCCACCTCGGCCGTTACAACGTCGCTTCCGCCCGATCCGCAGGAGCCGCCCTTGCAGGACTATCACGAAGCCGACCCGTTCCGCGGCGCCGAGCCCGCCCCTGACGCGACGCCGGTCCGCTTTGCCGGCTAAGCAGCGAGGTCGCATCCGGTCCGGCGGGGGCTTTTGCGACAATTTGAGGGCTTTTGCCGCCCGCAAAACCCGGCAACGGCCTCCAGAGGCCAGATTCCCCTTGAAAAGCGCCCCGTCTGGACGCATGTAGCTTGCGCCCGCCAAGGCGCGGGTCACCCCTACAGGAGAAGACATGGCCAAGGAAGAAATGCTCGAATTTCCCGGCGTCGTGAAGGAACTCCTGCCGAATGCGACATTCCGGGTCGAGCTAGAGAACGGCCATGAGATCATCGCACATATGGCAGGAAAGATGCGCAAGAACCGCATCCGCGTCCTTGCCGGCGACAAGGTGCAGGTGGAGATGAACACCTACGACCTGACCAAGGGGCGGATCAATTACCGCTTCAAATGATACCGTGGCCGGCATGACGGCCCCGGACCTGCCCCCCGCCCCCGGCGCGTCCTCGCGCTTGCCTGAACTGGTCCTTGGTTCGGCCAGCCCGCGCCGGCTCGAACTGCTGCGGCAGATCGGCATCGTCCCGGACCGCGTCCTTCCGACCGAGATCGACGAAACCCCAAGGCGAGGCGAGGCGCCGCGCGACTATGTCCAGCGCATGGCCCGCGAAAAGGCAATGGCCGGCGAGGCCCTCAGCCCGCATGCCGCCCTGCTTTGCGCCGATACTGCCGTCGTCGCCGGGCGCCGCATCCTGGGCAAGCCCGCCGATGCCGCCGAGGCGCGCCGCTTCCTTGAGCTTCTGTCGGGGCGGCGCCACCGCGTGCTGACCTCGGTCGCGCTGGCCTGTGCCGGCCGGCTGCGCGAGCGTCTGGTCGAGACCACCGTGCGCTTCCGCCCGCTGACCGCGGGCCAGATCGACGCCTATCTCGCCTCGGGCGAATGGCAAGGCAAGGCCGGCGGCTATGCGATCCAGGGCCGGGCCTCGGCCTTCGTGGTCTGGATGCAGGGCTCCTACAGCGCGGTGGTCGGCCTGCCGCTGGCCGAAACCGCCACGCTGCTCGCCGCAATCGGAATTCGGGAACGAACGGAATGAAGGGTCGCCAGATCGTCCTTGGCCAGGTCTTTGGTCGCAACGCCGCCGCGCTGATGCTCGACGGCCAGCTCGAGGATCTGATCCTCGACCCCGCCGGCGCCACGCCGCTGGTGCCCGGCTCGATCTGCCGGGCCCGCGTCGACCGGCTGGTCAAGGGTCAGGGCGGCGTCTTCCTGCGCCTGCCCGCGGGCGCGCGCGGCTATCTGCGCGACCGCGGCGGCCTGCGCGAAGGGCAGTCGCTGGTCGTCCAGGTCAGCGGCAGCGCCGAAGAGGGCAAGGCCATCCCGGTCTCGTCGCGGCTGAATTTCCGCGGGCGCACGCTGATCGTCACCCCCGGCGCGCCCGGCGTGAACGTGTCGCGCCGGATCCGCGACGGTGCCCTGCGCGAAGCGCTGGTCCAGCTTGGCGAGGCCGCGCTGGCCGGGCTGGACGAGCCGCCGGGCCTGGTCTTCCGCAGCATCGCTGCCGAAACCCCCGAGGACGAGATCGCCGCCGAGCTTCAGGAATTGCTGGCCCTGGCCCGCGCCGTCGCCGCCGATCGCGACGGTGCGCCCGAGCTGTTGCTGGACGCCCCCGAGCCGGCCGAACAGGCCTGGCAGGACTGGGCCGATCCCGCCCCCGACAGCATTGCCGAGGGTGAGGACGCATTCGAATCGACCGGCGCGGCCGATGCCGTGCGGCAACTGCTGCGACCCCGCCTCGACCTGGGCGGCGGCGCCTGGGCCGAGATCGAGGCGCTGCGGGCCCTGGTTGCCATCGACGTCAATACCGGCAGCGACCACTCGCCCGCAGCGGGGCTCAAGGCGAATATCGCGCTGGCCCGCGACCTGCCGCGGCAATTGCGACTGCGGGGCCTGGGCGGTCAGATCGTCGTGGACTTCGCCCCCTGCCCCAAGCGCGATCGCGGCACGCTGGATCAGGTGCTGCGCGCCGCCTTCCGCGCCGAATCGGCCGAGACGGTGCTGATCGGCTGGACGGCGATGGGGCTTTACGAGATCAGCCGCAAGCGCGACCGCCTGCCGCTTTCACGCCTGGCCGAGACGGAGTCGCCGGCATGAAATGCCCGATCTGCGGCAAGCCTATTTCCGAGCGTTACCGACCCTTCTGCTCGCGGCGTTGCGCGGATGTCGATCTGGCGCGCTGGTTTCGCGGCGATTACCGCATCCCCGGCGCGCCGCTTCCGCAAAGCGACGAGGAAGAGTGAAAATTTCGCTTTTCGCTCTGGACAGCGCGGCGAGCCTGGCCTAACTACGCGCCAGTCCGAAGCAAGATAGCTCCGGCGCCCGGATAGCTCAGTTGGTAGAGCAGCGGATTGAAAATCCGCGTGTCGGCGGTTCAAATCCGTCTCCGGGCACCAGTTTTCTCCAAAGACAACAGCGACTTAGGACGTCTGCCTCATTCGATTACGTTGCGAAATAGCATTTGGGGACACTTTGGGGACACCGGGACATTTTGCACATCGTTTCCAAAGCGAACCCTGCCGCCGGTGATCGGTTACCGCGTCTTCTAGACCGAATCTTGAATCGAAGAATTTCCACTCTGCATTGTCATTCTCACCCATCGTTCCGCATGCGCTTGGCTGATCCACCAGTTCAGGAGCTTTGCTGCCAAGCTTCGCACGGCGGGCGCGATCACCTTACCTGTCAACTGGGGCGCAAAAGTCGGCATGGGCGGAGGCATAAAGCCAGGGCAGCTGGATGGGTATGCGGCACGGCGGCGGGTGCGCTTTCCACATAGTTGGCGCGTGCTGTGGCGCGCTGGGCTCGTCAGGACCAATCGCGGGCAGTTTTCTGGATGGGGATCAGCGCTGCTTGCGGGCTGTGCTGTTGGCAAGGCGGTAGCTTTCGCCATTCATATCGAGGATGCCGACATGGTGGGTCAGTCGGTCGAGCAGCGCGCCCATCCGACGCTCGGAGCCGCAGGTTTTGGTCCATTTGTCGAAGGACCGATTGCTGGCGACCAGGGTTGATCCGCGCCTCTAGCGCCGCGAAATCAGATCGAACAGCAACTCGGCCGGTCTTCGATAGAAGCCAAATTCCTCAATGATAAGGATCTGGTATCTGGCCAACTGCTTCTAGAAGCGCAGCAGGCTGTGTTCATCGCAGGCGTCCATCATCTCGCTGACCAAGACTGTGCTGCGTTGGTGAAGCCGACCGAAAGCCTTGCCCCACCGGCCGTCCCGTCATCTACAGGTCTTCGCGATCGCCCGCGTTACCCGATCCACAGGGCATGCGGGCAAAGCGCCCGCCGCCCAGATGCACCCAGTCCATGCCGACCGAGGCGGCCAGATAGTCGTCCGATCCCCGCGACGCCAGCTCGGCCTGGCCAAAGCGCGACAGCACCAGCCCGCGCATCAGCGCCAGATACAGCAGAAAGCCCAGCGGGAAGCCGATCACGAAGGCATAGACCGACCACCAGGCCGCGACGGCGCCCGCCAGCACCCAGGCGATCAGCCCTGCCGGGTTGAAGCCGCGGCCATAGCGATACTGGCCCTCGGGGTCGTAAAGCGCCGGGACGTTCAGGCGACGTCGGCGGATCACATAGTAATCCGCGACCATGATGCCGCCGATGGCCGAGAGAAAGGCGCCGTAATAGCCTAGAAAGACAAAAAGATTGTCGAGGATCTGCCAGGGAAAGCACAGCGTTCCAACAATTCCGGCTATGACGACGGCCATCCGGTAATTGATGACGCGCGGGGCCAGATTGACGAAGGTCAGCGCAGCCGGGATCAAGTTGGCCGAGTTGTTCGTCGACCATTGGGCCAGCACGACCAGCACCAGCAGGACCAGCAGCGCGATGCCCTGCGCATCGCCCTGAATGACCTCGACCGGGTTCCAGTTGCCGGTGGCAATGAATGAGACCGCGCCGATCCCGGCAATCATCGCCTGCGTTACGGGCAGTGCGACCAGCTGCGCCAGAAAGATCGCGCGGTTGCGACGCAAGAAGCTGCGGGTTCCGGGTTGCGTCTTCACGAAACGCGTGAGATTCGGAATGTCGATCGCCATCGTTGACCAGAAGCTCATGTTGGCGATGAACAGCACGATCAGCGAGGCCTGCCCCTCGGACCGAAAGGTCCAGATGTTCAGACCCTTGGTCTGGGCGATGCCGTCCAGCGTGAAATACATCCAGGCGGAAATCGCGATGATCGCCGGGGCGGCCAGCGAGGCCAGCCGCTCGACCGACTTGATGCCCAGCATGGTATTGGCGACCTGCAAGGCGGCGAAAAGCGCATACCACAGGAACCAGTTGGAAAAGCCCAGGTAGTATTCGCCGATCCCGTTCAATGCCAGCGCGCCCAAATAGGTCTGGATGCCGAACCACATCGCCGCCACGATCCCGCGCGAGACGGCGGGCAGATGCGTGCCGTGCAATCCGAAGGGCGCGCGCAGATAGACCGCGAAGGGCAGCCCGTGCTCGGTGCCGATATCGGCGGTCAGCAGCATCAGCGCGCCGATGGCCAGGTTCGCCACCAGGATCGTCAGCGCAACCGCGCCCAAGCTGAACCCGCCCTGGATGCCGGTGGCGCCCAGCGAATAGGTGGCGATTATGACCGCGATGCCGACCCAAATCCAGGCATAGCCCAGCATGCCGATGGGCCGCTGGTTGGCTCGGGTGGGCAGGATGCTTTCCTCGATCAGGGCGGTGCGGTCGCGCCCCGGGGCCAGCCCGTCTTGTGTCAGTGACATTGTGCTTATCCCTGTGTGTTGGATTCATGCGGCCGTCGTGCGGCCGTTCTTCTCCGGATATGGAAAGGGCCGCGCGATGCGGCCCCCTTGGTCAGTCCTGGCGCTGCATCGCGAGGCGCAGCTTTTCGGTGGCGGCAAGGTCCACCGTCTCGGCCTCGAGGTCGATGGCGACGCCATAGACCTCGCGGGCGTCCTTGAGGGTGCAGAACCCGTCCAGCACGTCCTCGAGCACCTTGCGGGGCGCGCGGTTCAGCGGATTGCCGTAGCCGCCGCCGTTCGGGCTGTAATAGGTCATCACGTCATCGGCGCCGACCGACAGGCCCGAGAACTTGGAATGCATCTCCTGCTCCTGTCCGGGCTTGGAAGGGTTGCTGATCGTGCAGCGCCCCACGGCGCCGTCCTGTCCGCCGAAGATGCCCCAGGGCGCATCGGTATGGCGTTCGGATTCGTGGGTGATGAAGGCCGGCGTCAGCACCCGCTGCGCCTTGACGACCCCGATGCCGCCCCGGAACTCCCCTGCGCCCGGAGGCGCGTCGTCGCGCAGCTCGTAGCGGTCGCAGATCATCGGGATATGCATCGCCAGGTCTTCCAGCGGGTTGTTGCGGGTGTTGGCCATCAGGTTGTCGATGCTGTCCGGCCCGTCGCTGCGCGGCCGCCCGCCATAGGCGCCCTCGTTCACCTCGAGAAACACCCAGTAATCGCCCGAGGGCCGCACGCCGGAATATGCCGCGAAGCTGATCGAGGCGGACGACCCCGCGATCACCTGCTCCGGCATCACCGGGGCCAGCGCGTGGATGATCAGGTCGATCATGCGGTTGCACTGGGTAAAGCGGGCTTCGGCCGAAGCGGGGGCGCGGGGGTTGAAGATCGACCCAAGCGGCGCCGTGACCTTGATCGGGCGGAACGAGCCCTCGTTCGACGGCACCCGAGCGTCAGAGGTGGCGGCATCCAGCAGCAGCTTGCGGAAGCCGGCATAGGCCGCCACCTTGGTCGAGCCCTCGAAGGGCACGTTATAGGCGGTGGGGGTCTGGTCGGCCGAGCCGGTCAGGTCCACCTCGACCTCGTCCCCGCGCACGCGGACCGTCACCTTGACCTTCAGGCGCTGGTCGCGGTTGCGGCCGTCGTCGTCCAGCCAGCCCTCGGCCGTGTAGTCGCCGTCGGGGATTTCGCTGATGCGCTGGCGGGTCATGCGCTCGGCGTAATCCATCAGCTGATTGGCGGCGCCGAAGACCGTCTTCTCGCCATATTTCTCGAGCAGTTCGACGAAGCGGCGCGCGCCCAGCCGGGCCGAGGCGATCTGCGCCTCGATATCCGCGACCAGCTGCCCGGCCGCACGGGAATTGCGGCGGATGTAGTTCCACATGGCGTTGTTCGGCTCGCCCTTGCGGTAAAGCTTGGTGCCCGCGAACAGCATGCCTTCGGCATAGACGTCGGGCACGTCGATGATCAGGCCCGGCGTCGCCGCGCCGATATCGACATGGTGCGCCGTGTTCCCGGCAAAGCCCACCAGCCGGCCCTGGAAGAAGACCGGCACGACGATGGCCAGGTCGGGGGTGTGGGACGAGCCGTGATAGGGATGGTTGTGGACGACCGCGTCGCCTTCATACCATTCGCCATCCTCCAGCGTTTCGGCGATGCCGCGCAGATAGCCGGGGATCGAGCCGATATGCATCGGCGTCGATTCCGACTCGCAGAGCGTGTTGAAATCGGTGTCGAACAGGCCCGCGCCCAGATCCTGGCTTTCCCGGATGATCGAGGAAAACGACATGCGGTAAAGCACATGGCCCATTTCCTCCGCGATGGTCTCGAAGGCGCCGCGGACGACTTGCAGCGTGATCGGATCGACCTCGGTGATCTTGCTCATCTGGTTCATCTCACGCCCCCTTGCTGATGCGCGTGTTGCCGTAATCCAGCGTCTCGGCGACATAGCCGGGCGGGACCAGGGTGGTGGAATTGTGCTGGACCAGGATCGCCGGCCCCGGAACGCGGTCGCCCGCGAGAAGTTTTGTGCGGTCGTAGCGCGGCGTTTCCAGCGTCCGGCCGCAATCGAAGGTGGTCGGGCGCACGAACATCAGCGCCCGGTCGATGGTTGATCCGTCGGTGGGCTGCACCTTGGGGATCTCGATCCGGCGCACGCTGGCCGAGCCGATGACCCGCAGCGTGATCAGCTCCACCTCGGCCTTGCGATAGGCATAGCCGTAGTCCTGTTCATGCGCGTCGTGGAAGCTGTCGATGATCACCTGCTTGTTCTCCTGCGTCAGCGGCCCGTCGGGGAAATCGGCACGCAGCTCGAAGCCTTGGCCCTGATAGCGGCATTCGGCGACGATCTTCAGATCCTGCGCCCCGCGCGCGATGCCGTCCGCGTCCAGTTCCTCATGCACGGACTGGCGCAGCTTTTCGACATGGCCGTTGATGCGAGCGAGTTCCGCGTCGCTCGCCGAGTTCAGGATCAGGATCCCTGCCTCTGTATGTTCATATTGCAGGTCGGTCTTCAGCAGGCCCACGGCGGCGGTGATGCCCGGCGCCACCGGCACGACCACGTCGCGGGCGCTGACCGCCTCGGCCAGGGCCACGCCATGCAGCGGCCCCGCGCCGCCGAAGGGCATGATGGAAAATTCGCGCGGGTCGATACCGCGCGCCACCGAGTTCGAGCGGATCGCCAGCGCCATGTTGTTGTTAATGATCCTGATGATCCCCAGCGCCGCGTCCCTGACCGACAGGCCCAGGGGCTGGGCGATCTTTTCCTCGACCGCCTTGCGGGCCAGGTCCGCGTCCAGCCGCAGGTCGCCGCCAAGCGCCATGTCCGGGTCGAGACGGCCCAGCACGATCTGCGCATCGGTCACTGTCGGCTCATCCCCACCGCGGCCATAGCAGGCCGGTCCCGGCTCGGACCCGGCGGAACGCGGGCCGACGTTGAAGCCGCCGGCTTCGTCGATGAAGGCGACCGAGCCGCCGCCCGCGCCGATGGTCACCAGATCGATCATTGGCGTCAGCACCGGATAGCCCGAGACATAGGTGTCGCGCTGGTTCATGATCTTCAGCTGGCCGCCGGGGATGGTCGAGATGTCGGCCGAGGTGCCGCCGATGTCGACGGTGATGATGTTGGGCGTGCCGGCCATCTGGCCTTCGGACGCGCCGCCGATGACGCCGCCGGCGGGGCCGGACATCAGGATGCGGATCGGACGCCGCGCGCAGGATTCCACGGTCGAGACACCGCCGTTCGACTGCATGATCCGCAGTTTGGAGGTCACGCCCGCTTCGCGCAGGCGGGCATCCAGGTCGCGAAGGTAATAGGCGGTCTTGGGGCCGACATAGCAGTTCATCGCGGCGGTCGAGAAGCGTTCGTATTCCCGCATGACCCGCGCCAGTTCCGACGACATGGTGACATAGGCGCCGGGAATTTCTTCCAGCACGATCTCCTTGGCGCGGGCCTCGTGGGCGTCGTTCAGGAAACTGAACATGAAGCCGATCACGACCGAGCCGATGCCGCGCTTGCGAAACAACGCGCAGGCGTCGCGCACGGCCTGTTCGTCCAGCGGCTCGGCGATTTCGCCCGTCGGCGGCAGGATGCGCTCGCGCACGGCGATGCGGTTGCGGCGCTTGACCAGCGGCTGGCTTTGCCAGGGCACGTCGAAGTGCAGGCTGAAGTTATAGGGCCGCTTGTGGCGCCCGATATGCAGGATATCGCGGAAGCCGTGGGTGGTGATCATCCCGCATTCCGCGCCGTTGTGCTCGATGGTGATGTTCGTCGCGGTGGTGGTGCCGTGGACGATGGTCTCGACCTCGGACGGGTCGATCCCCGCCTGGTCGCAGATGCCCCTGACGCCCTGCACCACGCCGATCGACTGGTTCTTCAGCGTGGTCGGAACCTTGTGGTAAAAGACCCCCTTTGCGCATTCGAGGACAAGATCGGTATTCGTCCCGCCCACATCGACGCCAATCCTGGCCATGTGACACCTCTCTGTTGGTTGGCTCGCGCCCGTCTTCGCGGCGCTGAAAAAAGGCGCCGGCCGCAAGGGACCGGCGCCAGTTGGGGTTATTCCGCCGCCATCTTCTGGGCGCCGAGGCCGTCGATATAGGCCACGCATTCATCGACGGTGTGGACGTCGCCGAACTTGGCGTCGATGTCGAACAGGTTCCAGGCCACCGCGCCCGGCACACGGTCGCCGATGGCTTCCTTGACCGCGATGGTGCGGAAGCCGTCCGCGATACCGTCGCAGATCGTCTGGCGCACGCAGGCGCAGGCGGTCACACCGGTGACCAGGATGGTATCCACGCCGTTCGCGCGCAGGATGCCCGCCAGCTCGGTGCCGTGAAAGGACGAGGCGCGCTTTTTCAGCAGCGTGTATTCGCCGTCAATGGGCGCGATGCGGCTGTCGATGGCCCACAGGTCCTTGTCCTTGATGTCCACCACATCGACCGGGATCTTGTTGTGCCACAGGCCCATGTCGGTGAAATCGGCGTTGCGGTCGGTGATCTCGTAGGCCGTGGTGACATGGACGACCGGCAGGCCGGCGGCGCGGAACGCCTTCAGCAGCTTCTGCATGCCGGGGATGATCTCGTTGTCCATCTTCTCCTGGTCGCAGGTGAAGGGGTTGCCCGGGCGGGTCCAGGCATTCGCCAGATCGACGCTGACCAGGGCCGGACGCTTTCCGAAGCCGACGCGGCGCTGGAAGCCGCGCTCCTTGTAAAGTTTGGTCGCGGTGTCGAAGGCTTCCTGCAGCAGGCGGTCCAGTTCCTTGGTGTCCACTTCGCTCATGATCGAGATCCTTGTCTGGGTAAGAAAGGCGCAGCGCTGCGCCGGGTATCCGAGCCGCCGGCATCCATCGTCCGCCGCTCTGAGGGGCATATTCCGCGTTTCCTTGACCCGGGGGAAATGGCGTGTCAGCAATTATTCATGCACCAGATGCATCAATTGTAAGGCGCCGTTTCATGAGCGATCATTCCGGCATCGAGAATGTCCATTCCTTCATCACCCTCGCCCAGGAACTCAGCTTTCGCCGCGCCGCCGAGCGCCTGCATCTGGACCAGTCGGCGCTGAGCCGACGCATCCAGAAGCTTGAAGTTACACTAGGCTTTCGGCTTTTAGAGCGGACCACGCGTGAGGTCCGGCTGACCCAGGCCGGGCGCAGCTTCTATGACGACAACGCCGACCTGCTGCGCGGCTACGAATCGTCGATCCAGTTGGCCCGGCGCATCGCCGAGGGCAAGCTGGGCGCGCTGAACGTCGGCTATATGGCCTTCGCGGCCACCGAATTGATGCCTGCCGCGGTGGCGCGGTTCCGACAGGCGCATCCCGAGGTCGACCTGAAGATCCGCTATATCCGCACCCAGGGCCAGAAGATCGCCCTGGCCAATGACGAGATCGACCTGGGCTACATGATCGGGCCGTTCGATCACTCGGATTATCACAGCCTGACGCTCTCGCTCGAACCGCTCTATGTGGTGACGCCGCGCAACCATGCGCTGCTGCGCCTGCCGGTGGTCACGCCCGCGGACCTGGCGAGCCAGGACATTATCCTGGGCGATACCCATGAATGGGAGGAATACCGCTGGCGCCTGGCCAATCTGTTCAGCGCCGAGGGCATATCGCTGAACATCGCCATCGAGGCGTCGAATACCTTGGCCCTGCTGGGCTTGGTCGCGGCCGGGCTGGGGGTGACCGTCTATCCCGAAAGCCTGATCGGTTTCCTGGGCCGCAGCGTCGAGGTGCGCCCGATCATCCACCCGCAGTTCCGCATCAGCACCGTCCTGGCTTGGAAACGCTCGAACCGGTCGCGCCAAGTCCGCGAATTCGTGGAGGTCGCCAAGCTGGCCGGGATCCACTAGCGCTCAGGGAAGAGCCGGGACGCTGTTCCGGCCCTGGGCGCGCAGGAATCTCAGGAAGGTTTCCAGCACCTCGGACCTGTTCGTGCGGTCCCAGACCGCCGTGACCGGCAGCTTGTTCGTCACGTCCCGCAGAGGGCGCACAACGACGCCCAGGCGAGGCAGATTTCCGACGCAGCTGGAATAGATCGTGACGCCCACCCCTGCGACCACCAGCCCGAAGATGCCTTCGCTGTTTGACGCCTCCAGCACGATGTTCGGAAAGAAACCCCGGCTGCGGCATTCCGCAAACAGCCTGCTGCGGAACGCGGCCCAGTTGTCGCCGGTGCCCAACACGAAAGGCTCGTCCGCCAATTGCGCCAGCGTCAGGGACGGTTGGGCGCAAAGCGGGTGGGAACTGGGCAGCAGCGCGACATAGTCGTCCTGGTCAAAGATCATCTGCCGAGTCGTCTTGTGCTCAAAAGGCCCGATCATGAAGCCGATGTCGATGCTTTGCTGCAGCAGCGCGACGTGCTGGAGAGTGGTCGGCATGAAGATCAGGTCCAGCCGGATGTCGGGATGCGCGCTGGCGAAATCGCGCAGCACATGGGGCAGGTGACCGTTGATGGCGAAATCGGTATAGGCGATTCGCAATTCGCCCCGGATGCCGCGCGCGGCATGACGGGCGCTGTTGATGGCGCGGTCGATCTGGCTTTCCACGGTCGCGATCTCGGACAGAAAGGCCTTCCCCGCTGCCGTCAGTTCCACCCGGCGGGTGGTGCGCAATAGCAGGGGCACGCCTACCTCTGCCTCAAGCTGCTGGATGATCTTGGTCAGGGCGGGTTGCGCGATATGCAGCGCATCGGCCGCGCGGCCGAAATGCAGCTCGTTTCCGACTGCCGAAAAAGCGCGCAGATGGCGAAGTTCCAAGCCCATGACATGGCTCATCATTGATAACTGACAGGAAATAATAAAATGCAAATTGATATTTTACAAATGGCGAATCGTCCTGCATCGTTTGCGAAACCTCCAAAAGACGCAGGGCCAACGAAGCCCGCCATACAACAGGGAGATTGCCATCATGGCAAGCCGTATCATCAATTCCGGAAGACTTTCGCGCCGCGGCACGCTGGGCCTTTTGCTCGGCGGCGTGGCCGCAGCCGCCATCGCGCCGCACCGGGGCTGGGCCGCCGGCGGCACGGTCGTGGTGTCGAACTGGGGCGGCGACTGGAACGACCGCACGGTCCGTTACGTCGAAAAGCCGCTGCTCAAAGACAAGGGCTTCAGCATCGTCCGCGACCTGGGGACCGAACCCGAGCGCAAGGCCAAGCTGATCAGCGAAAAGCGCATCCGCCGCGCCTCGGCCGACGTGATCCATATCAACAGCTCGGACGCCTTCGAATTGCAGAAGCAGGGGGTGGTCGCCGAACTGGATACAGCGCGCATCCCGAATTACGCCGATACCGCCCCGGAACTGCAAAGCCCCTATTTCGTCCCTTGGCTCTATAGCGGCGTGGTCATCATCTATGACACCACCAAAGTATCCGAGCCGCCGAAATCCTATGCCGAGCTTTGGGATCCGAAATGGGCGGGCAAGGTCGGACTGACCAACCAGCTTTACTTCAACTACATGATGATGGCCGGGCTGGTCGAAAAGGGTGACATGACCAGTGTCGAGGATGGTAAGGCCCGCCTGGAACGTCTGGCCGCGGACAGCAAGCCGCGTCTTTACGCCGCCCACCAGCAGTTGCAGGCCGGGCTGGCCAACGGCGAGGTCGAGATCGCCGTGAACTACAAGGCACGCGGGCTGCAATGGGCGCATGACGGGCTGCCGTTGGCTATCCAGTATCCCGAGGAAGGCGCGATTGCCGTGACCTTCGGGGCCTGCCTGACGCAGTTCGCCGCCAACCCCGACGCGGGTTATGCCTATCTGGACGCCATGCTGGATCCGCAGGCCATGGCGGGCCTGGCCGAGGCCAGCTTCTATGCCCCCGCCAACACCAAGGCCGCGCTGTCGGATGACTTGCGCCAACTTGTCGATTTCTCGGCCGAGGAGCGGGCGAAGATGCGTTTCCTCGACTTCGACTATGTGGCGCAGAACACCGCCGCTTGGCTGGAATGGTGGAACAAGTCCTTCGCCGTCTGAACCGCACGCTTGCTCCAATCCGCCCTTGCATGAGAGAACCTGCATGAGCATGACCGAGATGGCAGTAGATCCGGCCCCGCCGCCCACCCCTGCCCGCACGCCCCGGCGGCTGGGGGCCCCCTGGCTCAGCGCACCGGCAATGATCTTCGTGGCGCTTGGCCTGCTAGCACCTCTGGCCCTGATGCTACGCAACAGCCTGAACCGCTATGATCCGGCCGAGCTGATGATCAGCGCGGTCACGGCCGAGAATTACACCAAGTTCTTCGGCGATGCTTTCTATCAACAGGTGCTGTGGCGCACGATCGGCATATCGGCCCTGTCCACGGCGATCTGCCTGGCCGCCGGAATTCCGCTGGCCTATTTCCTGGCACGCCATGTCGCGCCCGGCACCAAGCGCCTGCTGCTGCTGGCGATCCTGGTGCCGCTGTTGATCGGGAACGCGGTCAGGACATCGGCCTGGATGCTGATCCTGAACGACCAAGGCGTGCTGGCGGCCTTTCTGCGCCTGTTCGGCTGGGACGGGCAGCTGGGGCTGATGTATTCCTCGGCGGGGGTCACCATCGGCCTGGTCTCGGTCCTGTTGCCGTTCATGGTCATCACCCTGAATAGTGTCTTCGAATCCATCGACCAGAACCTCGAGGACGCGGGTCAGAGCCTGGGCGCGGGCCACCTGACGGTGATGCGCCGGATCGTGCTGCCGCTGGCGATGCCCGGCATCCTCGCGGGCAGCGTCCTGTGCTTCATCCTGTCGATGAATGCCTATGCCACGCCCGTGCTGATCGGCGGGCCGACATTCCACATGATGGCGCCGACCGTCTATCAGCAGATCGCCAAGGTGATGAACTGGCCCTTCGGCGCGGCCCTGGCCTTCATCCTGATGGCCGTGACGCTGATCCTGACAGTGGGCGTGTCGGTCCTGGTCCAGCGCCGCTATCGGAAATGGAGCGAGTGATGCCCGCACAGTCACGCGCCATCCGCCGGGGTTACGCCGCCTTTGCCGTGCTGGCCATCGGCTTCATCACCCTGCCTTTGGTCTTCATCGTCTGGATGAGCTTCTTTTCCAACAAGATCCTGTCCTTTCCGCCGCAGGGCTATACGCTGGACTGGTATCTGCGCGCATGGGAGCTGTCGGATTTCCGCAACGGCTTCTTCCTCAGCATCCGGACCAGCCTGATCGCCACCGGCATCGCCTTGGTCCTGGGCCTGCCGACCAGCTTTGCCCTGGCGCGGACCCGCTTCAAGGGGCGCGAGGCGATCAATACGGTGCTGATGTCGCCGATGATTGTGCCCGGCATCGTCGGCGGCAGCGCGCTGTTCGTGTTCTTCCTGGAGGTGGAGTTCCTGACCGGCTGGCGCATCGCCGGGACCAGCGCAGGCCTGCTGGTCGCCCACGGACTGATCGCGCTGCCCTGGATGACCAGGCTGGTCACCACAGCGCTGATCTCGGTCAACCCTTCCGTCGAAGAGGCGGCGCGCAGCCTGGGGGCGGGACCGTTGACGGTATTCTGGCGCATCACCCTGCCGGTCATCAAACCGGGCGTGATCGCCGGGTCGCTGTTCGCCTTTATCAACTCTTTCATCGATCTGGAAAAATCGCTGTTCCTGGTCGGACCTAACAGCACGACCTTGCAGATCGCGCTGATCAACTACCTGGAATGGAATTTCGACCCGACCATCGGCGCCGTCGCCACCGTGCAGATCGCCCTGGTGACGGCCCTGCTGATCGTCACCGACCGCTACGTGAAGCTCAGCCGCGCCTTCTGAAAGGATAAGCCATGTCTGACGTCGTTCTTCAGGATGTCGCCAAGCATTACGGCACCGCCATCGCGGTGGAAAACATGACGCTGCGCATCGCCGATGGCGAATTGGTGGCGCTTCTTGGGCCTTCGGGCTGCGGCAAGACCACCACCCTGCGCATGATCGGCGGCTTCGTCGATGCGACCAAGGGGCGGATTACGGTGGGCGGGCGCGACGTGACCGGCCTGCCGCCAAACCGGCGCAACATGGGCTTCGTGTTCCAGAACTATGCCCTGTTCCCGCACATGACCGTGGCGCAGAACGTGGCCTTCGGGCTGGAGATGCGCAAGGTGAACAAATCCGACGCCGCCCGCCGCGTGCGCGAGGCACTGGCGCGGGTGCGCCTGTCCCAATACGCCGACCGCTTGCCCAAGCAGATGTCGGGCGGCCAGCAGCAGCGCGTGGCCCTGGCCCGGGCGCTGGTGATCGAACCCGACGTGCTGCTGCTGGATGAACCGCTGTCGAACCTGGATGCCTCGCTGCGCCAGGAGATGAAGCTGGAGATCCGCCAACTGCAACAATCGCTGGGTCTGACCACGGTCTTCGTCACCCATGACCAGGACGAGGCGATGAGCACCTCCGACCGCATGGTGCTGATGTATAATGGCCGGGTGGAACAGGTTGGCGCGCCCGACCAGATGTATACTCAGCCGCGTTCCGCCTTCGCCGCAGCCTTTCTCGGCATTCCGAACCTGCTGCGCGGACGCATGGCGGCCGATCACGGCAGCTTCGTGACCGATGCGGGGCCGGTCCTGCGCCTGGCAGGGCAAGCGCCCGTCGCCGGCCCCGCCTGCCTGGCACTGCGCCCCGAGGTAGTGGCGATTGTGACCACGGCGCCCGACGAAGGGGTCAATGCCTTGGCGGGCCGGGTCGAGGTGATGAGTTTTCACGGTGCGGCGGTGGAATACCAGATCGCGACCGAGGCCGGCCTGCGCATGACCGCGCGCACCACAGCACCCGGTCTGGGCGGCGCCACGCCGGTGCCGCAGGGCAGCCGCATCTGGCTGTGCTGGTCCCCCTCTGCCGGCGTGATCGTCAGCGAACACTGAACCGAACAGGAGAAGACGATGAACGACCTGCCCCCCGTTTCCGGGGCCGATGTCCTGCATGCCCGGCTGACTGTCGTGGACGGGCTGATCGTGTCCGATTTCAACCGCGCGATCTTCCAGGACATGCGGCGGGGCGGCATCACGGCCGCCAACTGCACCTGCTGCATCTGGGAGGGTTTCACCGGCACGATGCGCAACATCATGCAGTGGAAGCAGTGGTTTCGCGACAATGACGACCTGATCCTGCAAGTGCACAGCACCGCCGACATCCGCCGCGCCAAGGCCGAGGGCAAAACCGGCATCATCCTGGGCTGGCAGAACATCACCGGCATCGAGGATCAGATCGGCTATCTGTCGCTGTTCAAGGATCTGGGTGTCGGCATCATCCAGATGGCCTACAACACCCAGAACCTTGTCGCGACGGGCTGCTATGAGTCCAGGGACGGCGGGCTGTCGGATTTCGGCCATGAGGTGGTGGCCGAGATGAACCGCCTGGGGATCCTGTGCGATCTGTCCCATGTCGGCGCGCAAAGCAGCCGCGACGTGATCCTGGCCTCGCGCCAGCCGGTCGCCTATTCCCATTGCTTGCCCGCCGGGCTGAAGGCGCATCCGCGCAACAAGACGGACGAGGAGTTGCGCTTCATCATCGACCACGGCGGTTTCGTGGGCGTAACCATGTTCACGCCCTTCATGGCGCGTGGGACCGATGCCACGGTCGACGACTATATCGATGCGATGGAATACGTCATCAATGTCTGCGGCGAGGAGCGGGTGGGCTACGGCACCGACTTCACCCAGGGTCACGGGCAGGAGTTCTTCGACTGGATCAGCCATGACAAGGGTTATGCCCGCCGTCTGACCGATCTTGGGACGATCAAGAATCCGGCCGGCCTGGATTCGATCGGCCATACCGGCGCGCTGACCGCCGCCATGCAGCGCAGGAACTGGCCCGAGACGCGG
The DNA here is from genome assembly GCF_004407025.1 of Paracoccus sp. DMF. Classification (NCBI taxonomy): domain Bacteria; kingdom Pseudomonadati; phylum Pseudomonadota; class Alphaproteobacteria; order Rhodobacterales; family Paracoccaceae; genus Paracoccus; species Paracoccus sp. DMF. The sequence continues at coordinate 2,807 of NZ_SOKV02000008.1, read as the reverse complement.
ATCGAGCGCATCATGGGCGGAAACTGGGTCGACGTGCTGGCCGAAGTCTGGCGGGCTTGAGCCGAACTTGGCTGTATTCCCACATTGTTGTATTACAATGACCCTCAGCACATTGGTTCGCCGCCAGGAGGCCCTGGCGGTGGACATACCTTAGACGTGGCCGCTTTACGATAGCGCCACAGGGAGTTTAAGAGACGGTCCTGCAGGAAGCCTGATCAGCTGAAAAACTCCCGCCATTCGGCATCGGTGATCTCCCCGACCATATCCGTATGAGCCTTCTCGACAGCCAGCATCTGGAAGGCACGGGTGCGGTATGCCTCGGCGGTCTTCTCGCCGCGCTGTCCGCAAGCCCTCATGGCAAGGTCCACGCCGCGCGACCCCAAGCGTCCGAACTCATCGTGGAGTTTCGTCCGCGCAGCATGGCTGCCCGTGCCGAGAACCTGCTTCCAGAGATGGCTAACATAGCGCGGATGCGGAACCCTCCCCTCATAGGTGACAAACAATGGGCGCCTCACCTGGAAACACTCCGCGCGCAAGTCAGCGAGGTGTGCGGGGCCGGAGCCCTGCAAGATCAATTGGTCGATGAAGAACCCGAATACCGGAAGGATCGGTGCAGTATAGGATCGCTTGCTCTTCGACAACGCAATGTCGAAATGATACATCTGCCCGTCCCAAGTGATCTCGCGGCCGAAGAACATCGCAGTATCTGCCATTCGCAGTGGAAACGGGCAGAACAGGGTCATGGCGACGGCGGCGTTGCGCTTGAACTGGGCCTGCTTTGCATTTTTGGTCTCGTCGGCTTCTCCGAGAAGGTCGAAGGCCATGCCGAAGATTTCCCTGTAGGACGGCAGAGCCAAAACCTTGGCCTCCTTGAGGGGCGTATATCCATTTGCCCGGCGTTCGTGATACCGAACCCTATCGGCGAGATGCGCCAGCACATCATCAGGCGCACCGAGATACCGGGCGAAATCCCGCACTTGGCGGATCGCGGATTTGATGGTAACCGGGGACAGCGCCCGCTCCCTGCCGAGCAGAGATTTCTCATAGGCCGTCGTGGCCAGGACACTCATCTCCTCCGGCACCCCGGCTTTTCGCGCCGCCAGGATGCACTCACAGAGCTTGGTGCGCATGGTCACCAACATCGGCGCTGAAGGGGGCGCCTGACGCTGGCCATCGTTCAAAGCCACTCCCGGAATGCCATCCGCCATCCTTTCCAGCGCTATCTTCCAGCCATGCGGGAGTTCCTCAGGCGGAACAGAGAGGCGGCGTGCCCGCGTCTTGTAGCTGGCATACTTCGTGGTGGCCGGCTGAACCCGCTCCGCGATCAGGGCGTCCAGGTCTCGCAGCAACGGATGACCCTCGTAGACCGCCCACATGCCACGGCGCAGGCTATGCAGTTTGCCGATGCCCCAAGAGTCCAACAAATCAGACAGCGGCAGCCTAGAACCCCCGTTCTGACCGGCCGCATACCGGGTAAGAAACTTGTTCAGGGCATGAAGCTCATGAGACGCGATCCGGCCGTCGAGGAGCATCTGCACGATATCCTCGGCATTGAGATTCCCCCAGTGCTCCGCCTGAAAGATATCGCAAATCCGCGCCAGTCCCCACCCCGTGCTCGGGATATTACTGCCCATCGGGATCCTCCTCATCACTGATCCGGAACCCGGCCTGTCTGGCCAATTCCGTCTGGACGTTCACCATTTCTGCGTCGTGATCGATCCACGCGTAATGCGCCCTGACGGTGGCCGGGGAGTTGCACAGCAGACGGGCAGCGCCGCTGTAATCGCCAGGACGACTGCGCAGCCACAGCGAGGCCAAGCCATGCCTGAAGTTATGCGGTGACATAGGAATGCCGAGGTCGCGGGAATGGCTCTGGAGCCAATTTCGCAGCGATTTGTCGCTAATCCTCTGACCCGCATAGCCGGGAAACAAGTATTCCGAACGGTCCGCCCAAGGCAGTCGAGGCCGGATATGCTCAAGATACCATTCGACCACTTCCAGGCCGCGCGTCGGCCCCTCAGCCAGATGCGCGTTGATATCGATCCGGTTTTTGACCACCTCTTTCGGTATCTGAATCCTGGCCTTCTGACGTGCGCGCTGAGGCAACACGAGATTCGGACGCGGACCGAGATGCCGCAGGCTCCGCATGTTCTCAATGCGCAACGGCAGCCCCCAGAGGGCAATCGCCGAATAGGCGGCCAAGGTGCCGAACTGGACGGCTTGCTCCTCCGTAAAGCCGGTCACCTGCTCTTTGCCGGCAATCAGCCTCTCAGCCCTCTCCCGGAAGCGCAGGTGCATCGACCTGAAGATCATTTCCTTTCTCCGATCCCGCAGCAGCGCGGCGCAAAGCTCCCGGGTCGCCCGCGGCATGGTCTTTTGCTCTTCGCGCCCTTGCTTCAGAGTCGCGTTATGCCGGAGGCTGTCCTTTATGAAGTCGACCGACATCCCGAGCCTGGATCCCAGAATCATCCAGATGCCAACATACTGACGCAGGCTTCGGGCCGTGATCCGGCGTGCCGGGGCCGTCTCCCGGCTCAGCGCCCGGACGACCCTGTAGAAGACATCCGCATCGAAGGCCTGCTTCAGGTCATTACAATCGAAAGGGATGATGCCATGGGCGACTGCGGCCCCCAGATACTTGCGCAGGGCCGCCCGACGGACCGCAAGGGTCTCAGGTGCCAGGCGATCGGTCCAGACCTCCTCGATAGGGTCATAGGAGCCCGCCCCGCTTTGTTCGAGCAGTTCGCCCGCCAGACGTGCCAAGGTCTGCCCTTCCTACCAATTTTGGACCATCTAAAGCCGGAGTT